>NZ_JBBAKG010000052.1:32487-42114 GCF_040403615.1 Haliscomenobacter sp.
ACATTGGCATCAATGTGCAGCAAACGCCCTAAGGTTTCGCCCGTGAGTTGCCCGATGATGTAACAAGCGGCCAGGAGCGCAACGCCTTTTATCAACATAGATTCATTTTTAAAGTAAAGTAGCAAGAAAAATAGAAAAGCAACCAGCTCGCTATGGTTTCTTTTTTTGTACATTTAGTCAATCATCATTTTTCAACTTAAATCATTGTCAATATGAGTATTGTTTACATTTTAATCATTGGAGCAGTATCTGGTTGGCTGGCTGGCCAAATCATGAAAGGCGGTGGCTACGGCCTTTTGGGCAACATCATTCTCGGCATTGTTGGCTCTATAGTGGGTGGCTGGGCACTTGGGTTGGTGGGCGTATCTCTGCATATTGGCAGTGTATTGGTTAGCCAGATTGTTCAATCGGTAATAGGTGCAGTCGTGGTGATCTTTGTGGCGGGGCTGTTTAAAGGGAAATAATCGGTTGTCGGGGCGACCTGTTAGGGCGACCCTTTGCGGTCGCCCTAACCACCCAGATTGGGCGACCACGAAGGGTCGCCCCAACTGGTCGCCCCTTCTACATTTTAGCGAAAATACTTTCTGGTTTCCAGCTCGGACGCTCCGCTGCCCTTGATACCAGGTAACTGATCAGGAAATTCAGCCGAACATAGGTGCAACCCGCTTCAAAATTGAATGACCCATTGAGTTCATCCGAAGGCTTATGGTAATTGTTTTTGGTAAAATCCACGATTAGTCCATTCAGGTCGAAATTAGGATCTTGGGTTTTTAGCCCGTATTTGATGTGCAACGCCGGAATCCCCTGCAATACAAAGCTGTACTGATCGCTGCGCACAAAGCGTACTTCCTGCGGCATGTGGTCTTGCATCACTTCCAGCCCCAGGTAGCCTGCCGCCTGTTGCACTGTGGCCATTAACGTGGAATGCTCCGCGCCCAACGGTACCACCCCCAGCAAGGGCGCCAGGATCGTAGGCATGTCCGTATTGATATCGGCTACGATTTTGTCTTTGGGTACGGTTGGATTGATGGCAAAATAAGTGGAACCCAATAGGCCCATTTCTTCCCCGGTGACCATCACAATCAGAACGGAGCGCTTGGGGCGATCTTTTTTCAGGTTTTGATATACTCGGGCAATTTCCAGTAAACTGGCCACTCCCGAAGCATTGTCATGCGCGCCATTGTAGATGGAATCGCCATTTACGGGGCGACCGATGCCTACGTGATCCAGGTGGGCGGTATGCACCACGTATTCTTCCTTGAGCACTGGGTCGGATCCAGGAATTTTGCCCACAAGATTGAAGGTTTCCAGTTGTTCGTACAAGGTACCCGTTTGGGTTTGCAAGGTGCCGGGTATCTCGATTGGCGCTGAAGGATTGTACAACAATGCGGCCAATTCCTTGCTGCTCAGGTCGGTTTTGCCCAAAATCTTGCCCAGCCCAGCCCAGGTCAAGGAGCCCACCAACTTGATAGAAGGGTACGGATTGACGCCCCGTCCTTCGGCTTTTCCGTTGGGAAATACCACGCCTTTCGCCGATCCGCCACCGCCCTGAGGGCCGCCCACCGTAGGTGCAGGCATGATCAATACCCCCACTGCGCCGTGCTGGTAGGCCATGTCCACTTTGGCGCGGGTGGTGGCCAGGTGTGCAGATTCGGTACTCCCAAATTTATT
Source organism: Haliscomenobacter sp. (assembly GCF_040403615.1). NCBI lineage: Bacteria > Pseudomonadati > Bacteroidota > Saprospiria > Saprospirales > Haliscomenobacteraceae > Haliscomenobacter > Haliscomenobacter sp. The sequence continues at coordinate 34,159 of NZ_JBBAKG010000052.1, forward strand.
TTCGGGCACTCTGCTCAGCACAATCACGATTTTCCCTTGCGCATCGATGCCTTTGTAGTCGTCGTGATTGAGTTTGGGGGCAGTAATGCCATGTCCTACAAACACCAAAGGGGCTTCAACCCGGTTTTGTGCGGCATTGAAATCGGGTTGAACACTGAAGTCTTTGCCGTACTCCAGATCCATGTGCTGACTTGTAGAGTGAAAGTGAAACCGGCATTGCTCTGCGACAATTTTGGCGGTGCGCACCACCACTTTTTGGCGATAGCCACCGTTTTCGCCAGCGGGCTCCAATCCGAGTTTTTGAAACTGTGTTTCCACGTATTTTCCGGCCAAATCAAATTCCGGTGTACCTGGCAAGCGGCCTTTCATGCGGTCGTCGGCCAGGTATGCAATGTGGCCCTTGATGGCTTCTGCCGATACTTGCGCCAAGGGTTTTTGAAGGGGTTTGGGCAAGCCGCTCTGGCTCCAGCAGGCCGAGGTGATGGCACTCAGCCACAGCATGGTTAGGGTACGATAGATCATAAAGTATGGTTTGCTGCGGAAGGTAGGAAAAAATAAAAATAAATTAAGGAACGATGAAGAAAACACTACCCCTCATTCAATACTTTTCGGCCCCAGAGCAAAATTTGGAAGCCGTATACACCCAGCCAAAACAGGATGCCCGCAAAGGAAAGAATGCCCAACGCCGCAAAAACCCTGACCGAGCGCAAATTGATGTCCCAAAACTGATAGCTGATAAAATCGCTGAGCACAAAAAACGTGTGGATGCAAAATACGTAAAAGGCCACTTGCAATAATTTTCGGGCGTAAAATACCCGCCGCAACTCGATTTTGTTGCGCAGGTTTTTCCGTTTTTGTACCACGTACCGCCGCGCGAAATAGAGATAAGCAAAAAAGGAGGTCAAAAATAAGCCTTGTTCAAGCGCTCCGTAGAATGGATTAAAAAACTGGCGGCCATAATGCGCTTTAAAATCCATGGAGGAAAAAAACATGAACACAAAAAAAACGAATTGACCAATCGGGAGGATCATGTGCTTGAGGTCGCTGCGCCTCAACTGATACTGTGGGTACAAGCTCAACTTGACATGGTAAAAAAGCAGCACCGGAATGGCCAGGGTATAATAGATCGGGATAAAATACAAACTCGGGTAGCGCTCGTACACACCAGCCAGTACCAACCAATAATGCAGCAAGGTGAGGCCAAAGGAGATCAGCAATGCACCATAGCAATAGTTGGAGCGCTTGTCTCCGGAGCTTTTTCCAAAAAACAATACCCCAACACTTAGCGAATGCAGTATTTGAGCCGCCAATACCACCAACAAGAGGTAGTAAAAGATGGTATGATCCCCCCGCAAGGGCAAGGGCAAATAATTGGAAAATTCCATGGCGTACGTTTGCGCCTACAAAGGTATTTCCTTTTTCATCACAGTGCAAAAGTCATTTAACTTTGAGGACAATTCTCATTCCAAGGTCACAAATAGACCCCTTATTTTGGGGTTCAAACCAAGTCATCAATAGTCATGAGTTCCAAAGCTTATTCACCCGTTTCCCCACAAGAAGCCGTTTCAGTTATTCGATCTGGCGATAAAGTATTCATCCACACTGGTGCTGCTGCCCCGCAGGTACTGGTACATGCGCTGGCCGAACGCGGCGATGAGTTGCGTGACGTACAGATTTACCAAATGCATACCGAGGGGCCAGCCCCTTATGCTGCCGAACATTTGCAAGGCAGCTTTCATGTACACAGTCTATTCACTGGCGCCAATATGCGCCCTGCCGTGCAGGAAGGTCGAGCCGATTTTGTACCTGTATTTTTGAGTGACATTCCCCGCTTGTTTCGGCGGGGCGTGATTCCTTTGGATGTGGCCATTTTGCACGTGTCGCCACCCGATGCACACGGGTATGTTACTTTGGGGGTTTCCGTTGATACTTCCTTGGCTGCTTCCGAAACGGCCAAAGTGCTGATTGCAGAAATCAATCCGCACATGCCCCGCACCCAAGGAGATGGCAACATCCACATCAGCCGTTTTGACAAGGTCATTGAGGTCAATTATCTTTTGCCAACTTTGATTATTCCCGAACCAACAGAAATTGAACGGAAGATTGGTCAAAATATAGCTGGCCTGGTAGAAAATGGCGCAACCCTGCAAATGGGCATCGGAGCCATTCCCAATGCCGCACTGGCCGCCATGATCCATCACCGCGAATTGGGCATCCACACCGAGATGTTTTCAGATGGCATCATTCCCTTGGTGGAAAGAGGCGTTATCACCAATGAGCACAAAGCCAAACACCGTGGGCACCTGGTGACCGGTTTTTTGGTGGGTTCCCAAAAACTATACGACTTTGTGGACGACAACCCCCTGGTGCGCGTACTGGACATCGAATACGTCAACGATACTTCCATCATCCGCAAAAACCCCAAAGCTACCGCCATCAACAGCGCCATCGAAGTAGACATTACCGGACAGGTTTGTGCAGACTCTATCGGTACCCGCATTTTTTCCGGGGTAGGTGGGCAAATGGACTTTATCCGGGGGGCGGCACTTTCCAAAGGTGGCAAGCCCATCATCGCACTCCCTTCCATGACCAACAAGGGCATTAGTCGGATTACGGCACTGCTACAACCAGGTGCAGGGGTGGTCACTACCCGAGCTCATGTGCACTATATCGTAACGGAATACGGCGTGGCTGAAATGTGGGGAAGAAGCATCCAGGAACGGGCGCGGGCCATGGTCAATATTGCGCATCCCGATCACCGCGAGCGCTTGATGAAGGAGGCGTTCGAGATTTGGAGGATCAGGATTTAGTAGGGTTCAACCACTTTTGCTTTGTGGACTCAGGTTTTGTGCAAATGTGCTTTGAGAAACCTGATTTTACAGGATTTCGTCGAAACGATTTGCACAAAACCTGAGTCCACATGATATATATGTAGTGGGGTCATATTTCGAAAACCAAGTTTCTTAAATTCACCCAAAATTAAGCTAGAGCAAACTCCCCGGCCCATTCTCTCTCCACAGGGGATTTGTAACCCAAAACAATATCAGTTTTGGGAATGCCTCGATTAACCAACTCATAGGCCAAGGAAAGATCAGTTCCATCATGTTGAAGCCAAACCTTACCATCAGAATTTACGTCAATGTGTACAAAACTGCCATAGTGCCAGCGTTCATTATGCCAGCCCAAAGAAAAAAGCACATAATGTCCTTTTTCCTCATCAATAATGATTTCCGTATTTATGCCTTTTAAGGAAGGACTGGTAAGGTTTCCAATTTCTTCAACCAGCTTCCGAACGATGTCCTTGTAAGTTAGAACTTTATCCATTTTTTGATAATTGCGTTTGTTTGATCATAAACAATTGTACTGATGTCAGTTTCTTCCAAAAGTTCCAAGAAGAACAAGTCTTGAAAAAACCGTTCGTAAAAGACAAAAGGCATGGCAAGGTATAATTTTCGATCGGGCTCTTCTTTTTGTATTGCCGAACGGTATCGAAGAAACTGTCCCACTGCTTGATCAAAGTCTTGCAAATCTGAGCCACCCATGAAAGTTTTGATTTCAACCGCAATTTTTTCTTTGCCTTTTTCCGCCCCAATGAGCAGTCGCTCTGCTCCAAGATCGACGTAAGTTCTACGTGTACCCATCAATAATTGATACGGGTCATCGGTTATCGTCCACCCATCTCTCTCCAGGGCGAGTCTGACTTGTTCGTGGTATTTATCTTTTGCCATCACCGTAAATATACAACAAAGGTAAAAAAATAACAAGGCTTAAATCACTCTGCCGCACCTCAGGACCTGAAAATTTAGTAGATGAGTGAAGATCAGACTTTGATAAAAGGAGGAGAGATGATGAAAGCGATCCCCTCCTTCACATCTTTTGTCGCTCTGCTTTCATCTTTCCGCTTTCCTATCTATTTTACGGCACAAAACTGTGCCAGTATGTCCAAGCCCAAGAAGAAACCTGTAGGATCTCGACCTGATCAAAAAAAAAATACCCCACGCAGCACGATCACGCAACCCAACACTGCCCCAGCAACTGATTCAGCTAAGTCGGCTCCTGCTGCATCCTTGGTATGGTTGTGGCTAGGCATCATCGCGCTTTGGGTCTTTCTGGCGTATACGGAGGCACCAGACAACCAGTTTGTAGACTGGGACGATCCCACTTACGTAACCGAAAATCCCTACCTCAAGCCCGCCAATGCAGAAAATCTCAATGTGCTGTTGCATTCAGTGGTGTCCTTGAATTATCATCCGCTGACGATGGCGACCCTTTGGTGGAATGCTGCCAATTCCGGCATCGAAAGTGCCCGCTCGTACATCGTATTCAATATTGTGTTCCATATCTTGAATACGGTACTGGTTTTTTTGTTTGCGTTTGGACTCAGTAAGCGCAACGTGTTGATTGCGCTGGTTACGGCCTTGGGTTTTGGCTTGCACCCCATGCACGTGGAGTCGGTGGCCTGGGTATCGGAGCGCAAAGATGTGCTGTACGTGTTTTTCTTTCTCTTGTCGGCCTTGGCCTATTCGAAACACCTGGAAAAAGGTAAGCTTGGCCTGTGGTGGGTGCTGGCACTTGTCGCGTTTTTGCTTTCTTGCCTGTCCAAAGCGATGGCCGTTTCGCTGGTGCCTGTGCTCTTTTTGCTGGATTACTGGCAGGGGCGCAAGCTGCTTTCGATGGGAAGCATTGTAGCAAAAATCCCGTTTATAGCTGTGGCTGTACTTTTTGGTTTGATTGCGCTGGATGTGCAAGATGGCGGCAGTTTTCATGGGATGTTTGGCATGGTAGAAAAAAACGATGCCCTGGCAGATTTCGATGTTTTTTCCCCTTTTCAGCGCATCAAACTTGCGGGTTACGGCTTTATGATGTACATCGTCAAGTTGTTTTTGCCGTTTAACCTCTCTGCTTTTTATCCATACCCCAATCTCGACGCGGTAAAGCAAGGTACAGAGGGCAGCATTTACCTTTTTTGTCTGCTCTTCGTGCTCGCCATTGGGGTCTGGTGCCTGTGGAATGCCCGCAAACACAAGATTTTTCTGTTTGGATTTGGGTTTTACCTGTTCACCATCGCCCTGGTTTTGCAAGTCATTTCGGTCGGTGCGGTGATCATGGCCGACCGCTATACTTATCTGCCTTATGTAGGCTTGTTCTTTATGCTGGGCTATGGGCTGAATGCACTCATTGGCCAATTTCCTTCTACAAAATACGCCGTTTGGGGGGCAGTGCTGGGCCTGAATTTGTTTTTCACCCTGCGCACCCGCGAGCAGGTCAACATCTGGCAAAACCACGACACGCTCTGGACCAATGTGATCAAACTGTATCCCAACGCGGGCGAACCCCGCAAAATCCGGGGGCATTACTACGGCAAAACGGGCCGCATTGATCTGGCCATTGCCGATTTTGAAGCCGCGCTGCGCAACAATTTCCAAAATGTGTCCATCTACGAGGGGTTGGGCAATGCTTACGGCACGCAAGGCAAAGTAGACCAGGCCATCGAGATGTTCAACCAGGCGCTCAAACTGGATTCCAACAACGTAAGTGTACACTACAATCGTTCGATCGCTTTGTTGGGTAAAAACCCACAGGCCGCCATTGCCGATTTGAATTTTGTGATCAAAAACTCCATGCAGCAAAAAGCCACCAACTATGGCGCGCGCGGCTATGGCTACCTGCTCATCGGCAATTATGCCGCCGCCAAGCTGGACTACGACAAGGCCATCTCCCTTGATCCTCAAGATCCCTTTCATGTGTTCAATCGCGGCCAGGCCAAGCAGATGAGTGGCGATAAGGCTGGCGCAATTGCAGACTATGAGGCTGCACTGAAGCTTAAGCCAGGGATGGTGGAAGCGGTGGAGAAGTTGAAGGGGTTAGGGCGATGATGTTGATGGTTAGCCTATTTTATTCCAACTGTAAATTCCTCTTCTGTAATTCTTTAAAGAGAAAAAAGTATATTGTACTCGATATATAAGATATAATTACTTTACAAAGTAAGAACATGTTGAATAGCATCAAAACTAAAGAACAATTGCTTTTATCTGTTTTAATAACTTCTTTGCTTGCCTTCATTGTAGGCTATATAATTGGTGGTTGGAAGATAGGGGGAGCATTATCTGCGATTTGTTTATTGATTTTACTTGTTGCTAAGAACATATGGTTTTCGGATAAAAGTAACTTCCTTCTTCGTTTATCAGTGGTTAACATAGCTGTAGTTGTGGTTGGATTAACAAATAGCTGGCTACAACCTATTCTGCTAAACCTTGCAAAAAGGTTTTTACCTGATTTATCAATTCCTGATCTCAATACGTCGCCAGTACTGTATTTGTTTGTCTTAATTCTGGTTTTTATTGTTTTTTACTTCACCCAAGATCGTACGGTATTGGGAAAAGAAAAGGAAACCATTATAGAAATCATCCAAGAACCCGACTTCAAGGATAGATTCAAAATGGTATGTGAATCCCTTGCTGATGATATTCGTAGGGTAGATAAAGATACCAACTGGAGAGGACAGTATTATACCCCTTTGGAAGCTGAGGTTGAATTTCAAGACCTAAATAGACGAAAGAAAAAAATTGTCAAAGATTTACTTGCCGCATTAAAAGAAACCAAAGAACGATTAATCCTCGTATTAGGTGATCCGGGAGCAGGAAAAAGTGTCGCGTTACGAAAATTATGCCTTGGTCTGCTTACTTCAAAAGAAGTTCTAAAATCGTACAAAATCCCAATTTACATCAATTTAAAAGAATGGAACAGTGATCGGGAGTGGACAGAAGATACACCTCCAACCGTTGATGAAATCAAAGGGTTTGTACTAGAAAACCTTAAAAACAGAGATATCGTAACCAGAGACTTCTTTGAAGACCATTTTGATAAAATGTATGAAAATGGCAATCTGTTTTTCGTTTTTGACTCATTTGATGAGATTCCAGCCATATTAGGTACTTCACATGATTCCCTATTAATCGATGAAGTTTCTTACGTTTTCACCAAATTCTTAAAAGGTGCTCGCCAGCCTAAAGCTCAGGGAATAATTGCCTCTCGTGAGTTTAGAAAGCCATCAGACTCATTTCAATCTACTCTCAGTTTACTAATAAGGCCATTAAGCGAAACAAATATCATTTCAATTTTTAATAGATATGGAAAAATTAACAATGAAAAGGTCAAAGAGCTTTTTAGAGAGCGACCTGATCTGTCCAATCACGCTCGTAACCCATTTACTGCAGCTTTAATTTCTGAATATATTTATAGAAATCAAGGCTCCCTTCCCGAAAATCTATTTTTAGTTTATGACTCTTACGTTGCTGGTATACTCAATACGTCGTGTAGAGAAAAGATGCAACGGTACAAGTTACAATCTGACGACATCAAAAACTTTATGATTGATTTTGGTAAGGTGCTTTTTGAAAATAGTAGCCTAGAAATACCTATAAATGAATTGAGAAAACAGTTGTCACGTCACAATTTTGAAGAGATTGTAGAGATACTTAAATTTTCTCGCCTTTGTAGAGAAGGTCAGGGAATTGATCGTGTTTTAAGTTTTTCGCATCGTCGATTTTGTGAATTCTTTTCTGTATGTAATCTATTAAAAGAAGAGAAGCTAAATGATAAATTGATGCTTGATATCCCAACTGATTCTCTTTGGCGGGATACATTGGTATTGTATTGTATGGTTGCTCCTAGAGATAAAGCAATTAAAATTGCCGATTTTTGCTGGCAAATTATAGACAAATCTGGCTCATTGTTAGATCAGAAATCGATACATGCCTTAAGGTTTTTAGTAGATGCTTTTAGAGGGCGAAAAGAATGTATTGAAAATTTTAATAAAAACCTAACAAAATACATTCTTAAAAACATAAATAAGAAAAATATTTTCACAACTAAATTTGCAGTAGAGGCTCTCTCTTTGTTAGATCAGGACAAAATTGATGAAGGTACCACTCATGCTTTAAGTTTTGGGAATAA
>NZ_JBBAKG010000053.1:0-40904 GCF_040403615.1 Haliscomenobacter sp.
GGCGCAACGTCAACCCTGTCGATCTGCTGAACAATTCCTATGCCTGGATTTTTGCAGCAGCCGTATTGCTGGGCACGGCCATTTCGGGTGCATATGTAGCCTGGTTGCTTTCCGGTGTGCAGCCCATTCAAATGCTGGCCAAGCAGTGGAAAGGCACGCCGTCGCGCTTTAGCATGCGGAATGTGCTGGTGGTTACGCAGTTTTCGATCTCGATTCTGTTCATTTTGGGGACACTCATTTTGCAAACCCAGTTGACATTCATGCAAAACAAAAACCTGGGCATGAACCTGAATCAACTGCTGGTCATCCGCGGCCCGGAAGGCTCGGATGGGGACGAAAAAATCAAGCGGCTCAATGCCTTTCGCAACGAATTGGGCAAATTTTCTTGGGTGGAAGATTACTGTTTCACAGGCTGCTTGCCCGGAGGTACGTTTAGCCAAAATTTTAGTGCAGCTGGCTTTTATTCCAAGTTTTCAGATCCTGAAGCGAAAAAGAAGGGCTACGTGATGGCCATGATTGATCACTTGTTTCAACCAACTTACGAGATCCCATTTGCTGCAGGAGAAAATTTTTCTTCAGAAGACGCCCGGAATGGGTATACTCAAAGCAACAACATCATCCTCAACGAAACGGCAGCCCGGCAATTGGGTTTTGACCGCCCGGCTGAAGCGGCAGGACAGAACATCATCTGGGACGACCAATCGCTGCTGGTCAAAGGTGTACTCAAAGACTACCACCACCGTGGCTTGCAACAGGCCATTGATCCCATGATCTTTTTGCCTGCCAGCAATTCCGGCTTGATCAGTGCGCGCTTGAGTGCGCAGGATTTGCCAAAGCACCTGGGGCAGTTACAAAGTCTGTTTACCCAATTGTTTCCCGCAGAGCCTTACGACTACTACTTTGAACAAGAAGATTTTGACCGCCAATACACCGCTGAGCGTCGGCTGGGTCAAATTGCTAGCGCTTCAGCGATGATTGCCATTTTGCTTTCCTGCCTTGGCCTGTTGGGCTTGATCACGCATTCGATTGGCCGCCGCACCAAAGAAATCGGGATTCGCAAAGTCCTTGGCGCATCCGTGGCAAGTGTAACAGGATTGTTGACCCTGGATTTTTTGAAGTTGGTGGTAGTGGCCATTTTCATTGCCAGCCCGATTGCCTGGTACGTCATGCACCAATGGCTGGAGAATTTTGCTTACCACATCGGCATTGAATGGTGGATGTTTGTAGTGGCAGGCGTATTGGCGTTGTTGATCGCATTTTTGACGGTTTGTGTGCAAAGTATCAAAGCAGCTCTAGCCAATCCGGTGGAGGTTTTGAAGAGTGAATGAGTTGCGGTTTTTTGAACATTCAATTTATTTTTTTGATTAAATCTGGCTTTTTCTGGTTTTCAAGTTCCAAGAAACTTGAAATGGTGTACCTTTCTACCTATTCTTTTTTTAAAATCATCGACTTGATGAAGAGTCAAAACACACACCAACCAATGAAAAAAGCCAATTTAATCTGTCTGTGTAGCTTCTTGTTGCTCAGTTTCAGCGCATTTGGTCAAACCAAACTCGTTGAAAAGGTAGAACGCCGTGGAAGCGAGCTGCTGATTCCTTACCAAAAATTCGTGCTGCCCAATGGCCTCACCGTAATTGTACACGAAGACCATTCTGACCCAGTGGTACACGTGGATGTTACCTACCACGTGGGATCAGCGCGGGAAGAGATCGGTAAATCCGGTTTTGCTCACTTTTTTGAGCACATGATGTTTCAGGGCTCCGACAATATTGGTGATGAGCAGCATTTCAAGATGGTAACCGAAGCAGGTGGCACCCTCAACGGATCAACCAACCGCGATCGCACCAACTATTACGAAACCGTACCAAGCAATCAATTGGACGTGGCTCTTTGGCTGGAAGCCGACCGCATGGGCTTCTTGCTGGATGCCGTAACTCAAAAGAAATTCGAAATCCAGCGCGCTACCGTAAAAAATGAACGGGGTCAAAACTACGACAACCGCCCCTATGGTTTGGCAGGTGAAGTGACCAGCAAAAACCTTTACCCTTACGGTCACCCTTACTCCTGGCTGACCATCGGCTACATCGAAGACCTCAACCGCGTGGATGTCAATGACCTGAAGCGCTTCTTCCTGCGCTGGTATGGCCCCAACAACGCTACCCTGACCGTAGGTGGTGACGTTACGGCTGCTCAGGTAATTGCCCTGACCGAAAAGTATTTTGGCAGCATTCCACGAGGCCCCGAAGTGAGCAATATGCCCAAAATGATTCCGGCGCTGGATGGCGATCGCTATATTTCTTATGTGGACAATTACATCCGTTTTCCTCGCTTGCAAATGACCCTGCCCAGCGTACCCAATTATCACCCCGACAAAGCGGCGATGGATTGTTTGGCCTCGTTGATGGCCCAAGGCAAAAACACGGTTTTTCACCAGAATTTCATCAAAACCCAGAAAGCCCAACAAGCTACTGCGTTCAACCAAGGCACTGAGTTGAGTGGAGAATTTAGCATCGGAATTTTACCTACTCCAAGTTTGAGCCTGCCTGATGCCGAAGCCCTGGTGCGCAAATCCATCAGCGATTTTGAGGCTAAAGGCGTCAGCGATGAAGAAGTGGAGCGCTTCAAAGCCCAATACGAAGCCGGACGGATCAATGCCTTATCCAGTGTTGCAGGCAAAGTATCTCAGTTGGCTGCTTACCAAACCTTTACCGGCAATCCCAATATGTTTCCAGTAGAACTGGCTGCCGTACGCGCCTTGACCAAAGCCGACATTGTTCGCGTATTCAACCAGTATGTGAAAAACAAGCCTGTGGTGATCCTCAGTATTTTGCCCAAAACGGGTGAGGTGAAGCCTGCCGCCGCCGACAACTACAAAGTGGATGCGTCCAAATACGTTGCGCCTGCCGACCAGTACGCCGGATTGACTTACGTAAAAGCCAAAGACAATTTTGACCGCAGCAAAAAACCAACTTCCGGTACCAGTCCAGTCGTGTCTGTACCTACACTCTGGCGTTCGAAGCTGACCAATGGTATCCAGATCATCGGCACTCAAAATACTGAAATCCCTACCGTTACGCTATCAATCAGCATCAAAGGCGGACAAATGCTCGATCCGATTGATAAAGCTGGTTTGGCCAGTTTGTGCAGCCAAATGCTCCGCGAAGGCACCGACACCTACACCGCCGAAGCCTTTGAAGACGAGTTGCGCAACCTCGGCGCCAGCATCAATGTCAATGTCAGCGAGACCGCACTCACGTTTACGATGAATGCCCTGGTCAAAAACCTGGACAAAAGTATTGCGTTGTTGGAGCAACGTTTGTACCATTCCAAGTTCAAAGAAGAGGACTTCAACCGCATCAAACAGAATACCATCCGGGGCATCATCAACAACTCCACCCAGGCCGCCGCAGTAGCGGATATGGTTTTTCAAGGTTTGGTCTATGGCAAAAACGACTTCCGGGGCTTTGACATTGATGGAACCGAAGAAACGGTGGCTCGAATCACTCTCCTTGATATAGATCGTTATTACCTCAATTACCTCTCTGCTCCCTTGACCAATGTGGTGGTGGTTGGCGACATCAAACAGCAAGATATCTTGCCCAAATTGGCCTTTCTGAATAAGATGTCGACCAAAGTGGTGCCATTGCCCGTTATCCAGCCCGTTGCGAAGAGCAACAAGGCCAAAATTTACATCGTAGACCAGCCCAAAGCAGCCCAGTCTGAAATCCGCATCGGATATGCCGCTTTGCCTTTTGATGCCACGGGAGAGTTTTTCAAAGCGGGTCTGATGAACTACAATCTGGGTGGCTCTTTCAATAGCCGCATCAACCTCAATTTGCGCGAAGACAAAGGCTACACTTACGGCGCCCGCTCAGGATTTTCTGGCGACCTTTCCTGGGGAACTTACGTGGCCAGTGCCGGCGTAAAAGCCACGGCAACCGATAGCTCCGTGGTGGAATTCATGAAAGAAATCAATAAATTCCGCACTTCAGGGGTAACCGAAGCAGAGTTGACTTTTATGAAAAGTTCAATTGGCCAACGCGATGCCTTGCGTTACGAAACGGGTTTCCAAAAAGCAGGCTTTTTGAATCAGATCATCAAGTACAATTTGCCCGATGGATTTACCAAAAAGCAAACGGAAATCATCAAAAGTGTAACCAAGACCGACTTGAACGCATTAGCTAAAAAACTGCTCAAACCAGAATCAGCATTTATTCTGGTGGTTGGAGACAAAGCTTCGATCAAGCCTGGTTTGGAAAAACTGGGGTATGAAGTGGTTGAATTGGACAAAAAGGGCAGCCCCGTGGTTGTCAAACCCTAAGGGATGGAAACAAAAAAAATCACGGTTGCACGATGTAATTTTTTCTTTTCCACTAAAATATTTTTCCAAAAAAATATATTTTGCGGCAGAAATAACTGAGCGTTTATCTAAAATCACAAGTATTAAAACCAAAACCATGAAGAACATTTTTACCATCAGCTTAATCGCTGTTTTTGCTTTTCTATTCACAACAAATGCGCATGCTGTAATAGTTGGCAAGCAACAAATGTATGCACAGCAGCAAATCAAAGCACAGGGTTACGGAGATTTGTCAATCGATGAATTTCTGGCTTTGACGCCAAAAGCAGTCAAAGAGAAAACGGGCAAAGGTCTGGGCATTAAAGGAACCATTGCCTTGAAAATGGCGCAGAAGCAAGTCAAACATGCCCTGGAAAACCCAGATGCGCCTGCTGGCAAAGCCAAAAGTCAGATTGTTGCTTTGATTCTGGTTGCAGTACTGGGTGGTTTGGGTATCCACCGTTTCTACCTCGGCTACACTACCATTGGCATCATTCAAATTCTTACGCTTGGTGGCTGTGGTATTTGGGCACTGATCGACCTGATCCGCATCATTCTGGGAACACTGAAACCTGCCGACGGTAGCAACTATGACCCAGAACTCTAGTCAAATCTGGAAAAAAGGACTAATGTGGCTTCGTTTGGGGACGCTAATTGTGGTTCCCATCGTGTTGCTGATTCTTCCTGCCAGTTACTTTGACAAAGGAAGACCGATGTGTCTTTCGATTTTGTTATTCAACCAGGAATGTTATGGCTGCGGGATGACCCGTTCAATCATGCATTTGATCCACCTGGAGTGGGAAGATGCGCTTTATTACAACCCATTGGGGTTTGTGGTTTTTCCACTACTTGCTTTTGTGTGGTTGCGTTGGTTTTTGCAGGCGTATAAGGATTACCGCATCGCCACTGCTTAAACCATACACACTAAATCTATATGCAAAATCCCAGAGCTTGGAAAGTCAAGCTCTGGGATTTTTTGTTTTTATCCGTTGGGTTCTTTTGAACAATTCTCTCAATCTCACCGTTAAAAACGCCTGAAAAAGCTAACTTTGTCCTTTCAAACCCGCGGATTCAACCCAACTCAATCCACGTATACAGCCAGGTATGACCAAGAAAGAAATCGACCAAAACCTGAACGAAGACAGCATGAAGCTGCAACTCTCCCGATTGCAGTACCGTTTGGAAAAAATAAAGCTCGGTGGTGGGGAAAAACGCATTGCCCAGCAACACGCGCAAGGCAAAATGAGCGTGCGCGAGCGGGTGAGCTACCTCATCGATCCAGATAAACCTTTTTTGGAAATTGGTGCTTTAGCCGGATTTGAGATGTATACCAATGAAGGCGGATGCCCTGCCGGAGGGGTAGTAGTAGGGATTGGCTACGTGCGCGGCAGGCAGTGCGTAATTGTGGCCAATGATGCCACTGTAAAAGCGGGTGCCTGGTTTCCCATTACTGGCAAAAAAAACCTCCGTGCGCAAGAAATTGCCATGGAAAATAACCTGCCCATCATTTATTTGGTCGACAGTGCTGGCGTATTCCTACCCATGCAGGATGAGATTTTTCCCGACAAAGAGCATTTCGGGCGCATGTTTCGCAACAATGCCAAGATGTCGAGTATGGGCATTCCCCAAATCGCAGCCATCATGGGCAGTTGTGTAGCAGGCGGGGCCTACTTGCCCATCATGTCAGATGAAGCCTTGATTGTAGAGGGAACTGGATCGATTTTTTTGGCTGGGCCATACCTGGTGAAAGCCGCCATTGGTGAAGACGTAGACAAAGAGACCCTCGGTGGCGCTACTACCCAAAGCGAAATATCCGGGGTGACGGATTACAAAGTGCCCAATGATCAGGTTTGCCTGGATACCATCAAGGATTTGGTGGACAAAATGGGACATTTCTCCAAAGCTGGTTTCGATCGTGCAGAACCAGGTGTCCCGGCGGTGGATCAGGAACAACTGCTGCGGCTTTTCCCTAGCGAAGCATCCAAGCCCTACTCCACGCTAGAGGTTTTGCACTGCCTGGTGGACGATTCCAAACTCACCCAATACAAAGAAAATTACGGCAAAACCATCATTTGTGCTTATGCGCGCATCGATGGTTGGGCAGTAGGCATCGTCGCCAACAACCGCGAAGTGGTGCGCAACGCCAAGGGTGAAATGCAATTTGGTGGGGTCATTTATTCCGACTCTGCCGACAAAGCCACTCGATTTATCCTGAATTGCAACCAGAAAAAAATACCTTTGGTGTTTTTGCACGATGTGACTGGTTTCATGGTGGGTTCGCGCTCCGAGCATGGGGGCATCATCAAGGATGGCGCCAAGATGGTCAACGCAGTGGCCAACTCGACCGTACCTAAGTTTAGCATCGTAATGGGCAATTCCTATGGCGCAGGCAACTACGCCATGTGTGGTAAAGCCTACGACCCCAGGTTGATTGTGGCCTGGCCTACGGCAAAAATTGCCGTGATGGGCGGTACCCAAGCAGCCAAAACCCTGATGCAAATCCAGGTAGCTTCACTTAAAGCCAAAGGGGAAGAACTGGACGAAGAAAAAGAACAACAATTGTTCAACGAGATCAAAGACAAGTACGACCAGCAAACTTCACCCTACTACGCTGCTGCCCGCCTTTGGGTAGACGCCATCATCAATCCGCTCGAAACCCGCAAGGTAATTTCGATGGGCATTGAAGCGGCCAATAATGCGCAGGTAGAGAAGTTTAATGTAGGCGTGATTCAAAGTTAGAAACGATAAAGAAATGAAATTCGTTGCAAAAACCCTCGCCGGACTTGAGCCCGTGCTGATCGAAGAATTAAAAATCCTGGGGGCAGACAATATCCTGCCAGGAAAGCGGGCTGTGTTTTATGAGGGCGAAATAGAGTTGCTGTACCAGAGCAATCTGGAATTGCGCACCGCATTGCGCATCCTGGTGCCCATCAGCGAGTTTAAAGTGCGCAATGAAGACGACCTATACAATAAAATCAGTAAAATCGATTGGTCGGAATACATGACGGTTGATGATACCCTGGCCGTAGATGCCGTGACCAGCTCGGAAGTAATCCGCCATTCCAAATTTGCGGCATTGCGCACCAAAGATGCCATCGTGGATCAATTCCGCAAGAAATTTGGCCGCAGGCCCGATGTCAATACCGAGTTTCCTACCCTGCGGCTCAACCTGCACATTGGGAATGACGATGTTACCCTGGCGTTGGACAGCAGTGGAGAGTCCCTCCACAAACGCGGTTATCGGGTAGACAGTGTAGAAGCGCCCATCAATGAAGTCCTTGCAGCCGGCATGATCTTGCTGTCTGGTTGGGAATGCGACTGTGATTTCATCGACCCCATGTGTGGTTCCGGCACCTTACCCATCGAAGCAGCGCTGCTGGCTTACAATATCCCCCCGCAAATCAATCGCCAAAGCTTTGGTTTCATGCGTTGGGAGAATTTTGACAAAAAGCTCTGGGAAAAGATACGCAATGAAGCCATCTTGTCTCAAGTGGTTTTTCAACACAAAATCCTGGCTTCAGATGTCGATTTCAGGGCGGTAACCAGTACGGGCTACAACATCGAAAAAGCAGGACTGGAAGGCAAAATTGAAGTGCGCCGGGAACGTTTTGAAAACGTTATCCCGCCTTCTGATACCGGGCTGCTGGTGACCAATCCACCCTACGACGAGCGTATGGAACTCGAAGACGTGCAGGCTTTTTACAAAGGGCTGGGCGATGTACTCAAAAAGAACTGGGCTGGTCATTCGGCCTGGTTGATCAGCTCCAATATGGACGCTGTAAAAACGGTAGGACTAAAGCCTTCCCGGAGAATCCCGCTGTTCAACGGCAAATTGGAGTGCAGGTTTTTGCGGTACGACATGTATTCGGGTAGCAAACGCCCCAAGGAGGAAAACAGCGAATTAAAGGAAGAAACCCGCGAGATACCGGAAAAACCCCTTGAGATTCAAGCAGAAATCAGTGCGTTAAAAGCAGAACCTGAGGAAATTCAGGAAGAAAAACCAGTGATCAAAACGGAGAAAGGCATAAGCGATGATGATTGGTAGTTGATGAAATTTTTCAACGTTCAGGAATCTCTTAGATAACCATGATAGGCAACGACATAGCCCATGCGGCAGCTTTATTACAGCAAGGCGAAGTGATTGGTATTCCTACCGAAACGGTTTATGGGCTGGCAGGCAATGCCCTGGATGAAGCAACCGTTGCCAAAATTTTTTCTATCAAACAAAGACCTTTTTTTGATCCCCTCATCGTGCATGTGGCCAATGTAAATCAGCTTGAAAACTGGGTTAAAAATATTCCCAAATCCGCTCGACAATTGGCTGAAAAATTTATGCCTGGCGCATTGACGCTTCTTTTAGAAAAAAAATCAGCCATCCCGGATCTGGTCACCGCAGGTTCAAAGTTAGTCGCCATGCGCATTCCGGCGCACCCAATGGCCCAAGCCTTGCTCGACATGCTGCCTTTTCCACTGGCAGCCCCCAGTGCCAATCCATTTGGGTACATCAGTCCAACCAGCGCGGCGCATGTAGCCCACCAACTGGGAGACAGCATTCCTTATATTCTGGATGGAGGCTTGTGCGCAATTGGCCTCGAAAGCACCATTGTTGGTTTTCCAGAGGGTAAAGCAACGATATTTCGCAAAGGAGGAATTGCCGTCGAAGCCATAGAGGAAGTGATCGGCGAGGCATTGGTGCAATCGCACTCGAGTTCCAACCCACAAGCTCCAGGGATGCTCAAAAGCCATTATGCGCCAAGAATTCCTTTGATACTGGGAAAATTGGAAGAACTCGTACCACAATACCACAATAAGCGCGTAGGTATACTCAGTTTTCAAGAAAAATTTGCCGAAATACCCTCTGAACGCCAGTTTGCTTTATCTTCGTCAGGAGATTATACTGAAGCAGCGCGCAATCTTTTTTCGGCCATGCGCTATTTAGACCGGCAACCTATTGACTTCATTATAGCAGAGTTATTGCCAGAAAAGGATCTTGGGCGGGCCATTAACGACCGATTGAGGCGAGCTTCAGTGATCAAATAATCAACCAACTGTGGACAAGCTCTGTTACATCAATTTATTCACAGACTGTTTAAAAAACCAAATCAGTATGCGTTTCAACAAAATCATGATGGCTTTAACGATGGTGTTGGCCATTTTTGCATCTGCCGCACTTCAGGCGCAAGACAACAAGGCACAACGACCAAGCCCACCAAAGACGGCAATACGGGAGTTGGACTCCCTCAAAATCAACATTGCCTACAGCGCACCTTCGGTCAAAGGCAGAACCATTTGGGGTGCACTTGAGCCTTATGGCAAAGTGTGGCGCACCGGTGCCAATGAAGCAACCACTTTTGAAATCAACAAAGCAGTACTCGTTGAAGGTCAAAAACTTGCGGCAGGTAAGTACGCACTTTTCACCATACCTGGTGAAAAAGAATGGACGGTTATTTTCAACAAGGAGTCCAATCAATGGGGTGCTTACAGCTACAAAAAAGAGATGGATGCCCTGCGGATTGTAGTTAAGCCTGGAAAAACCAAATTATTGGTAGAACAATTGGCCATCGACATCTCTGAAAAAGGACTAGTTACTGTAGCTTGGGAAAATGTACAAATCGGCTTTAGCGTAAAAGAAGCGAAGTAAAGACCGGTTATCAATCCGTTTTGGATCTGAGATTTTGGGCAAAGTCACCAACTTTTTTCACTTCAGTCAGTAATCAATTCAGTGACTTTATCCAAAATCTCAAGTCCAAAATCTGAAATCATTTTATTTTTGCCCCAGTTTAATTAATACGCACACTCCATGAAACTTTTGATTACCTCTACACTCTTTCTTTCTCTGTTCTCACTGGGCCTCAATAGCTGTGCAAACGAACCAAAAATCGCGCAATCCGATCTTTTGGGACGCTGGGAGATTAAGGAGGCCTACCGCAATGAAAAAAATGCAGAAGACGACATGCAAGGCCTGTTTTTTGAGTTTTTTGGCGATGGCAAAATGCTGACCAACATGTCAAGTTCTACTACCGAAGCACAGTTTGAGCTAAAGAAGCAAACCATTTTTCAGCGGGGTGGAGAAATGGATGCCGATTATCAAATCGCTAGCCTAACCGATACCAGCATGGTATTGGTAACCGTTTTGCGCGACTACAATTTCCGCTTTGTGCTTAAGAAAAGCATTCAAATGAATTAAAAATGCCAATTGAGTCCAAAGCGTACACTAAGCGGAGATTGAGCGGTGTATGGACTTGGATTGATGTTGTACAGTGCAAGAATTTCACTTTGCAACGCCCCTGAACCTCCTTGGAGTAGTCCAATTCCAATGTTTACATTGTCCGCATTGAAGCGTTGTACCAAAAAGCCGTTAGAAGTATAATACGGCACTGCCAGATTCTGGTATTCGTATTCTGCGTGAGCAAAAAATTGCCGCACAAATTTGTAGCGGGCAAATAAACCAGCTGACCAGGAAATGGGTTGCACGCGAATGACCTGATTGGTAAATGGATCCCGCGAGCTGTAATAACTATAAATAAAGCCCGCTCTTGGCCCCACAGACAATTCCGGCGTAATTTTATATCCTACCATTGGACTAACGCCAAACTGGATTAAAGTTTGGTTCCCAAATCCAAACCCCAAAGGCACATTCCCTCCATACCAAATTCGATAATTTTGGCTGTTGTTGCTGCTTTCAGTTTTTCGGATCAAGCTTTGGGTATTGGCATCGATACTCCACCAACCAATAAAAACGAGAATTAGAATGACTTGTCGCATTGTTGTAGATGCTGTTGATTGTATGAATATTGAATTATACGCCACAAATATACGCGCTCTTTTTTGCCAGTGTTGAAACAATGATTTTTTTGCCAGCCGCCTTACCGAAATATGCTAACTTTGGAGTAACAAATACCGGGACACTGTAAAGCTTCGTTCAATGTATCGGTGTTGTCCCCTAAATCTGGCAACCGAAAATCCTCGTTCAAAGAATCGCATTCATACGACCATTTTACCTTCTATTATCGATTTTCGTTACATGAAGCATTGCATTACCATATTGTCTATTTTGTTGTGTGGTTGGCTCAGGGGGCAAAATTGTCCGTTAGATGCTCCACTTCCCATCCCTGCCAATGATTCAACTACATATAATTTTGCCGTATTCGATGTAATCAACAACAATCTTGCTGCGGCGGGGCAAGGGGTGTGTGGAGTGCAAATGCGCTTCAGGCACAACTCAATCACCGATTTTGAAGTTTGGCTTATTTCTCCTGCCGGTACACAAGTTCAATTGATCGGCCCCAATGCCACAGTATCGCCAGCAACTTTAGGAGGTAGCTGGAACGTAACTTTTGTAAGATGTCTCGGTACTTCCCCCATGCCTCAAGTCCCCTATCAACCCCGTTGGAACAACAGTACCAATCCTTTTGGGGCAACCGGGATTACGGGATCTTACTGGCCATATTTGGGATGTTTGGAAGAATTCAACAATGGTCCGGTAAACGGCACCTGGAAACTAAAACTAAAAACCCTCAGCAATACCCAAATCAGAGGCAGTTTGTTGGCGTTAGACATTCAATTTTGCGATAAAAGGGGTCAAAAATGTTGCTTTGCTGATGCTGGAACATTAACTGGGCCAAATGCCATTGCAGCATGTCAAGCCGATTCCGACCTCAAGTTCACAACAGGACCAACTTACAGTGGGGTCAAACCCGATTCTATCAAATATGCCTATAAATACGCCATAGGTCGAGATCAGGTATTGATGGGATATACCAATTCTCCTGATCTACGGCGTATGCCTGCTGGCAATTATCAAGTGTGCGGATTGTCTTTTCTGCGCAAAGATACCAGCCTTTTTCCTGCCCCAAACAATATCCTCCGACTGGATACCTTGCGCAACCAACTGAGCGGAGATACGCCGCCTTTTTGTGGCGAATTGACCAACAACTGCATCAACGTGGCAATTGCCCCGCGACCCGACTCAACTGTGTTGCCCCTTAAAATCATTTGTGAGGGTGACTCGATCGTCATTTCAGATCAGGTTATCAAGCAAAGTGGTCGGTATCCCGTTACCTTCAATCAGCCGGGTCGATGTGACAGTTTGGTTATCGTCAATGTGCTGGTTCAAAAAACATTAAAAATCACGCTTAATGATACGATTTGCAGCGGCGACTCTCTCGTTGTTGGCACCAAGCGCTACAAAACCAGCGGTTTTTATACCGATATCTTAAAATCCCGTAGCGGGTGCGACAGCATTGTTTCCCTCAATTTAAAGGTGTTGCCCCCCATTCCGGTAAAAGATACGACCATTGAAATTTGTTCTGGTCGCTCGGTGGTGGTAGGTGGCCAACGTTTTAGCGCAATGGGAAAGTATACTATTCCACTTGTTTCCAAAAGTGGTTGCGATAGTTTGATTCGGCTAACTTTGTCGGTCATTGAGCCGCAGTCTGTTATCACCGCAACCGACACCGTACTCACTTGCGCACGCAATCAAATAATATTGGATGGTACCAAATCTCTACCTTCCGGAAAAATCATTTACCGCTGGGAAGACAATATGGGCAATCCCATTGGAGACAGTACTCATTTTGTGGTAAAAAAAGCCGACACTTATTACCTCCAGGTGGTATCGGCTAAAAGTTTGTGTGCCCGAAGAAGCCGAATCATCATCCAGGCAGACACCACCAGACCCATCATCAATATTGGAGGTCTGGATACCCTGGATTGCAATACGCCACGCATCACCCTCAATGCCAGCAACAGCACCAATTTGGGCAATCCAACTTATGCCTGGACTACCAGTGGAAACGGCAGGATTCAAGGCTCAAGCAATCAATCCAGTATTGTTGTTAGCGGCGCTGGAGTTTACAACCTGAGCATTACCAACAATCGCAATGGATGTAGTTCTACGGGTATTGCTCAAATCCAAAAAGATACCCTTGTTCCTCTGGCCAAAGCCAGTGCAACCGACACCCTCACCTGCACCACCAAAAGCGTTGATTTGAGCAGAGTAGGATCCAGTCAAGGGCCTGCTTTCCGTTACTTATGGCGGAGTTTGAATGGACGGCCAGTAATTAACCCCAGCACCCTCCAGGCCCGTGTTCAAAATCCCGGGCTTTACGAATTGGCTGTTACCAATACAGTTAACCACTGTGTAAATTTTGATACCATCAATGTTGTTGCAGATACCACCTTGTTGAGCGTTTCTATTGATCCAACCCGGAATCTGGATTGCGCAACCCGCTCAGTTGTTTTAACTGGAAGGCCAAGTTCCACTATCAATTCGGTACGCTACAATTGGACCAGCTCCAATGGGGGCAATATTACCAGCGCAACCAACCTTCCGACGATCACGGTGAACCGGGCAGGTAGGTACTTATTGGAAATTACAGATCAAGTAAATGGCTGTACCAGCAATGCAGAAGTGACGGTAAAAGACAGCAGCAACGTCGTTCGTGCAATCATTGCTACTCCGGCTTCCCTCTCTTGCAAACAGCCGCAAACCACCTTGAATGGGGCGGGGTCGCAAGGAGGCAATAGTCTTGTGTTCAAATGGAAAACCTCCGACGGGCGAATCCTTGGAGCAATCAATCAAATGAGCATCACGGTTGCAGCCGGTGGAACCTACCAATTGATTGTACGCGATAGCATCACCCAATGCAGTGATTCTGCAAGTGTATTGGTGAATGCCAATATTAATTTGCCCATTGCCAATGCCGGACTTGCTCAAGAGTTGTCGTGCAGCAAGCCATCGGTTACTTTAAGTGGACAAGGATCAGCAAGCGGCAATATTATTCGGTATTTATGGAAAGGGGCCTGCCCAATTGCCGATTCAACGGCGCTGAGCATCCGAGTCAACTGTGAAGGAAGGTATATTTTACAAGTCATTGATACCTTGCGGGGTTGTATTGGTACCGATACGGTGTTGGTCACTAGAAATCCGTTGTCTCCCAATGCAAAGGTTGCAGCCAATACCGCCAACATCAATTGTACGGCTGGTGAAGCGGTTTTATCCGCACGAGGTTCTTCTGGTGGTCAAATTCGCTGGTTTTTTCAAAACATAGAGATAGGGATTGACACGCAAGTTCAAATTCGAGCACCAGGAAACTATTTATTGGTGGTAGAAAACACCAGCCTTGGTTGTGCAGACTCAGCAACGGTGACGGTATCAAAATCCTGTAAGCCAACAGCCCTGATTGCCACAAGCAATACCACCATTTCTTGCCTTCAAGAAATCATTCCGCTAGATGGCAGTGGATCGACTTTAAATGCCTCCATCCGCTACCGCTGGATCAGCCCTGGCCCAGGTTGCATTATCGGCGATTCAACACTAGCAAAAATAAGTGTCAAATGCCCCGGTACCTACCAATTGATCGTAGACAACCTCAGCGTGAATGAACAAGATACCGCTTTAGTCTCCATTACTACCAATAAAACCTTTCCTGTAGCCCTGATCGCCCCTGTAGATACCTTGACTTGCACCAAGCCAACGGTAGTGTTGAATGGAACTGGTTCTACTCAAGGCACAAACATTCAATACACCTGGCTCAACAACCTCGGTCAAACCGTTGGCCGAACAGCGCAAATAAACGTCAATACCTCCGGTGTATACGCACTGGAAGTGCTGGATACGCTCAACGGTTGCTTTGCCCAAACCGAAGCGGTGGTAGTAAAAGATAGCATTTTTCCTGAAATCAACTTTAGTTCGCCCAATTTCCCTTGCAACCGCGATACGTTCAACATTCGGGCAACGGTACTTCCAACAAACAGGAACTATCAATTCCGCTGGATCGGTACAGGATTAACCGGGAGTACGGATACCACGGCGGCCAGAGTTACGGCAGCAGGTTCTTATGTTTTTTCTGCGACCGATTTGAGCAGCAACTGTACCGTAACAGATACCTTGGATGTGGTTCAACAAGTGGATTGTTTGCCCTGCGTACGCGCTACCTCCACCAATGTCAACCTTACTTGCAACCAAACCCAATTGACGTTGCCAGTAGTCTTCTGTCGACCTTGTATGGGCTGCACCATTCGCTGGAGCAGCAAGGATGGCAATTTCTTGTCTCGTACCGATACCTTGACCCCCATTGTGAATCGGCCTGGAACTTATACCTTAACCGTCAGTGATTCCAGTACCCGTCCAATTATCCTAATTGTAGAAGTTCGTGCTGATCAGCAGTTGCCCATTCTGCCCATTGGTTTTGACTCAAGTTTGACTTGCGCCATCAAACGCATCGCTTTACCCAATCCAGATTCCTCCAGACTCAATCCAGTAGTCTGGAATTGGGAAACGGCAGATGGCCTTTTGGAACCCGATACGCTTCCTGGGCACTTCAATGCTGCGCGAATTGGCACTTACAAATTGATTGGAAGAAATGTACAAACCAATTGCGAAAGCTTTATTTCGGTGCGCATTGGATTGGACACTTTGTCTCCTAGAGCAGAAGCTGGAGCAGATCAGATCCTGGATTGCAACAACCAAAGACTAACCCTCAACGGCAATGGATCAGCACTTGGCCCGGGCATCAGCTATCTTTGGACCGCTCTGGACAATGGGCGAATTCTTGCGGGAGAAAATTCGGTCAACCCTGTTGTAGATGCTCAGGGGCGCTACGTCATTCGCGTAGAAGATGGACGCAACAATTGTTTCCGCACCGATACCTTGCGGGTCATCCCGGATGCAACACTGCCTGCGATCGCTCCGATCGCTCCACCAAGTCTCAATTGCCGGGACAGTGTGCTGACGCTATCCGGAAATATGCCAAGCAACGGGACTTTTACCGCCCAATGGTGCACATTTGATAGTAAGAAGAATACAATAGCCTGTTTTGCACAGCAAAATTTGCGCGTGAACCGAGGTGGCTTATACAGCTATCAGTTGACCGATACCCGCAACAATTGCCTCAATCGCATCTTTGTAGAAGTTAAAGAAAACTACCTTCTCCCCGCTATTGATGCCGGAGCAAGGGACACCCTAAGCTGTTCGGCAGTTAACCTGCGTCTTCGTGGTAAAAATTTGCGCCAAAGTGATCAATTGAGCTTTTCGTGGCGCGGCAACCGCAACCAATCCATTCAGGAAGACTCTACCCTAAGCCCCCTTATCATCAGCGGTGGTTGGTACACCCTGAAAGCCCAAAATCGAACCAATTTCTGTACCAATATCGATAGCGTATTTGTTGTGACGGATCTGGGAAGGCCGCGGGTATTTGCTGGCCGTGATACTTTTTTGAACTGTGTTCCACTACAAATCAGCCTCCAAGGAAATTTCAGTTCTCCCAATGGAGAGACCCTGGAAGCCCGTTGGACAGCCAATGGGGGGCGCATCACCAGCGGCCAAAACACGGCCAACCCACAAGTAGACCAACCCGGTGTGTATCAATTGATGGTTAGAAATACGGTCAACAATTGCCTGGCAGTGGATGAAGTTTTGGTTGGAGATCAAACCCTGAAACCAAAGGCTCAGATTGCAGGACCTTCGGCGCTTTCTTGTAAAATTGCTCAAATAACCTTGTCGGGAAAAGCCTCTTCCAATCCTTTCAATCGAACTTTGCGGTACTTCTGGACTCCCGTGAACGCTGGGCGCATCATCGGCAGCCCCGCCAATGATTCGATGGTTACAGCCAGAGCAGGATTGTACCGCTTGATTGTAACCGACCCGCTCAGTGGTTGTCAGGATTCTACCGACTACAGTGTGCAGTCTGATATCAACTTACCACGCATTGGCATTTCTCCGCCTGCAACCTTGAGCTGTAGCCGCCAACAAGTTCGCATTGATGCTGGCGAAAGTGCCACCGGCGTAATATACCGCTATACCTGGACAGGGCCGAATGGTCAACCGTTGAGCGACACCACTCGAACGCCTTCGGTGAGTTTGCCTGGAATTTACCGTTTAACCGTACGCAATCTAGAAAGTGGTTGTGTGGCGGTAGATTCCACTGGGGTACAAGAAGATTATGTTTTGCCCAAAATTCGCTTGCGTGCCTTGGATGTTTTGGATTGTGCCACCCCTAACATCGAATTGGAAGCCGGTACTTCACAAGGCAACAATTTGAGTTTCCGCTGGTCGGCCACGCAGCCGGGTATTGTCAGCAATCCCAATGAAGCGCTGATTCGGGTAAACGCCCCTGGGTATTACCGCCTGATCTTGACCGATGGCCTCAATGGATGCAGCAGTACAGATAGTTTGTTGGTCAATGCAGCAGCAAAAGCCATCGATTCTGTACTTTATGTGGTACGCCAACCCGGCTGCGGAACCAACCTGGCCGGAGAGGTAAGCGTAAGTAGCATCATTGGAGGTACAGGGCCTTACAAGGTGTTTTTGAACAACATTGTTCCCGAAGGCAACAATGTATTCCGCAACTTACGCGCAGGCAGTTATACCCTCAAAGTTCAAGACGCCGGAGGTTGCCAATGGAGCGCCCCCATATTACTACAAGAAGCCACCAAACCAAGTATTGAACTGGGTCCTGATCGAGAAATCAAGCTAGGAGACAGCGTCAGTATAACCCCCATCATCAGCCGCGACAGCATCGTCGCTTTGGACTGGGCTACGGGACTCACGCCAAACAAGCCCAATAGCCGCACCCAAGTGCTGAAGCCCAATGCTTCCACCACCGTACAAGTCACCATTCGTGCAGCCAACGGCTGTACCGCCAGCGATTTTCTCAACATCAGGGTCATTCGGGAGCTGCCCCTTTTTGTGCCCAACGGGTTTTCCCCGAATGGAGATGGCGTAAATGACCTGCTCAATGTATTTGCTGGGCCACAGGTGGCAAAGGTCAAATTCTTCCGCATCTACGATCGTTGGGGCACGCAAGTTTTCGGATTGCAAGAATTCAAACCCAATGAAGCCCTGTTGGGTTGGGATGGTACCATCGGAGGAAAATTGCTCAACAGTGCCGTTTTTACCTGGTACGCGGAGGTAGAAATGGCGGATGGAAAGCTGGAGTTGATCAAGGGAGATGTGACGTTGATGCGGTGAAAGGGTTAGGGGTTAGTCCTCGTTACTGCTCCGATGCGGAAGCTACTGGATTTATTCATTGCCCATCATAATCTACATACTCGGCGGCTTAGTGTTGGCGATAAACTTACAGATCACCTGTTTTTATCAGATAAAACAAAAGAAATGAAAATCTTACTGTTTCTGTTTTTTGCTTTAATTAGCGCTCATGGCTATTCCCAAAACAATACCATAAAGAAAGAAAAATGGCATTGGGATAGCCCCTCCAAACAGGACACTAGCGCCGGATATGTCCAAGTACTGAAAGTGGATAACATTCTGTACATTTCTGGAGCCGTGACAACTGAAGTTACACCAAAAGGAATACTTCAAGTTTATCAGGCTTTGGAAAAATCGTTAATGAGCTTTGGCGCAACTTTTCAAAATGTGGTAAAAGAAAATTTATATACCACAGACATTGAAGCGATGAAGAAATACAACTCGACAAGAAAATCTTTTTACAATGGAGATTTTCCTGCGGCGACTTGGATCCAAGTATCAAGACTTTACATGAGTGAGGCAAAATTAGAGGTCGAATTAATTGCACATCTGCCGAAATAATAAAGCACTACTTGCATCAAACGATTAAGGTCTAATAATCATTCCAGGAAAGAAAGCCTGCCACCAACAACTAAGTCTTCGTTCGGTATGCAATGCCCGGAATGAAGGCAGCGTTGAGCTGCGGCGTATTGGTGGCCATTCTCAATGCCCTGCAAACTATTTCGAATAAAAATTCTACAAAACATATTTGATGGACACAATTGTAGAAATCAATGAAAATACCATTCAGAATGCTGCTGAACTTTCAACAGAACTTTGGCCGGACAGCAGCCTTACCGAGATGACTGCTCACTATGAAGGAGTGTTGAATGCAAGTCTAGCTACTTGCTTTCTTTTACAAAATGAATCGGGCTATTTTGGTTTTATTGAATTAAGTGTCCGGAATGATTATGTTGAAGGGGTGGAAGAATCACCTGTTGCATACATAGAAGGCCTTTTTGTAAACCCAAGATACCGTCATAAGGGTTCAGGACGACGCTTACTAAAATATGCTGAAGACTGGGCTCGAACCAAAGGATTTAAACAACTCTGTTCAGACACGGAATTAGAAAATAGCCCAAGTATCGAATTCCATACTTCGTCTGGCTTCATTGAAGTATCACGGATAGTTTGCTTTGTTAAAGACATTGACTGAACAAGTTAAAATGTCCCCGACAAAACAGTTTCTAAAATGAGATTTGACCGCAAATGTACTGACATTGGACTTTATCATTTACCGAAACAAGCCCTCCATCGTAACAACCTGGTCAACATTGTTTATTTTATTGGCATTTTCTACCACGCTAAACGTTGTGATAAGCGTGGTGAATAAGTGTTTTTTTGTGCCAGAATGGTACCTAAAAATTTGTTTCTTTAGGTTGATATTGTCCACATCCTTTTTAGTCAAATTATAATCACTTTCACTGAATTTGATTTCACAAATATTCATGGAGTTGTCGTTTCGATCAATGATCAAATCTATCTGTGTACCAGCATAACCATCTTTAGGCAAAGTAAAAAATGAGGACGCAGTAGAGTACATTCCTTTGATACTAAGGCTCTCTCTTATCTGGTCAATGTGATAAAGACAGATATTTTCATACGCATAACCGCTCCATGCTTTCCATTTTGGCAACTCGCTAAGCCGGGTAAAATCAACGTGGGCGTTTTCTCCTAGGGGCTCTAAAAAATTAAGGTAAAAAAGAGAATAAGCATCTGTCAATCGATAAAGGCTTTCCCTACTTTTTTTACCATGACTGTTGTAAATCCCGATAAAACACGATTGGGAAAGTTCCTTCAACATTTCGGTCAGCATACCACCATTTTTAAACCCTGTGGCTTCTATCAGTTGGGTACGGGTAAGCCCCATTTTTTTTTGCGCCAAAGCCTTTACTATGGCTATATAATTTTCGGCATTGTCAAATAGAGAAGCGAAAAGGCGGTCAAACTCATACCTCAAATAACCATCAGATTCAAAGCATACATTTTGGATGTTTTGGGCTGCGGAAAGCCCCGGTTTAATCTGGTCCAAATACATTGGAACGCCCCCCATGGTCATATAAATTTGAACAATTTGGTAACGATTGAGCTTGATCTGACGAGATTGTAAAAATGTCTCTGTCTCTGCCAATGAGAAAGGATACAAGTAAATGAGTTTTGTAACTCGATTGTGCAATCCACCTCGGTCATTGATCACTTTACCGATCATCCAGGAAGCAGCTGAACCACAAATGACTATCACAACGCGCTGTTTGGTCGCCCAACTGTTCCAAAACCAACTCAAACCTTTAAGAAAATCTGAACGCTTAGTCCCAAGCCATGGCAATTCATCAAAAAAAATAACTTTCTTTTCTTTAAAATTGGCTTTTTCAATGGCTTGACTCAATGTAAAAAAAGCGTCTAACCACGATTCTGGCTTATTGGGAACTGGATACACAGGAAAGTATTTTGCCAACTGCACCCAGAATAGATGCAATTGCTCTTTTTGAGTGGCAAACTGCACGCCGGTAAGTTCAAAAACCAATTGTTTTTCGTACACATTCCCAATCAAAAACGTTTTGCCTATCCGCCTTCTGCCAACTACCGCCACCATTTCGGGCTTATCAGAAGCTATTGCTGCCTCCAATTCAGCGATTTGTTTTTGCCTTCCAATGATCTTTTCCATACTTATTCCGCTTTATCTCTACAAATTTACATAGATAAAGCGGAATAGCAAGTTATAATCCGCTTTATCTATGTAAATTTATACAGATAAAGCAGGTTATAATCATTGGCGTAGTGCACATTTTGTATTGTTACTAAAGTCACGAAGCAGAGTATTTTCGATCAATCTATTCATTACCAGTTTGATAAGATTTGAAATTGTGGGTACTTGGAGATTTGGTACTCCTGGTTTATCTTTACTATGTGGACACGAGAAGTACTCATATATCCGTGTTAGCGACTATATTTTGACCGACCTCAAACGAGACAATTAAAGAATGAAACTATTGGACTTTTTCAAACTATTTCGACAAAGGATTACTTTAAAAAAAGAAGTTAAGGCTGACAGCTATTTACCTTTATTTTGGGAGGACGACTATTGTCAAATTGAAATTGTTCCGTTTGAAAATAAGGAATACATTTTAAAGACCATTGGACAAATAAGCGACCTTGCAAATAAATCAAGAACTGATTTCGGATATACAGAGACGTTTGGAAGAGGACAAATGCCTACAAATACTTTTTCCAAAGAAATTAGAATAGACTATTTTGAGAAACAATTGACAGGTTTTGAATTTGAAAAGGCAAAAAACATAAACTATGACAGCCATAAAATCCTTAACTGTGAACTTGGAACGACCAAAGCGTTTGGCTTCTCAAACTTCATTATCTTTTTTGACACGGAAGACGAGTTTGTAAAAAATATTTGGTTGTCAATAAGTTTAATTGTTTCAGTTAGACAACATGACTTTATAAAATCAGCCTTGTATTGTTTAGGTGAAGAATGTGAAATGGTTTTGATTGACTGGAATAGTTTGGAATTATTCGACTTGAGAGACAGAACACAAATAGACAAATATTTAAATGACTACTGGAAATAATACAGCAGCTAACAGGCGTTTGGCAAAACGTTAAAGATAAGCTTAAAAGACAACAGTGCAAGAACAAAACAACATAACAACGACTGACAGAAAACTTGTTACAACCAAGACAGTTTTTACGGTGACTATTATAGTTACCGTTTTGACAATTGTAAGCATTTGGCTTTTTGGTCTTGGACAACACCGAACAATATTTGAAAACTCGTTGCTTTCGACAAGTATTTTATCAATCGCGTTTTTTCTCTTCCTTACAATTGGACTTTACAAGGGGATAAAACTTAAAGACGACATTGGCAAACTCACAGACAAACTGAGACCATCAAAAATTCCAAATCTTGCGGAAGCGGGACAAGGAGCAGACTTCATTCACGTTGGTGACGGAATTGAAGGTTTTATTCTAAGCATTGTTCTGTGGGTAGTTGCGACTATTTTAATAGGACTTTTTCTTTGGGTATTTGGTGCTGTCTTGTGGACAGGAATAATTGTTTTTATAGCAATGCTATACTGGATTTTCTTTCGTGCGTTAAGACTGGTTTTCAAAAACTCTAACAAATGTAAAGGCAACTTGGCGAAAAGTATTGCTTACGGATTGGGCTATACGACCCTTTATAACTTTTGGATTTATGGGATTATCTTGGCGACACATTATTTAATCAAATGACAGCACAACTTCAACGAAAGACAAGAAAGCCTGCCACCAACAACTAAGCCTTCGTTCGGCATGCAACGCCAAGAATGAAGGCTCTGATGAAAGGAACCTTTGGTAGCGATTACCGTGGAGGATTGCTGAGCTATTGTTCGAAATCCAAATCCCTTTTTTATCCGTAGGTATGCCTATAAGCGGATGCTAGAGCACCGTACCTATTCCACATCATTTCATCCACACCTACATGAAAACATTATTTCTGCTGCTTAGCCTGAACTTAGCATTCGCGGTTTCCAAATTCGATGGCGTTCCGTTTACCTTAAAAAACACTTCTTTGGTTTCCATCCCTTTGGAAATACCAGGAGTGATGAATCCCAACCTCAATCCTTTGTCTACCAGTGGCGTTACGCTAGATATTGGGCAAAAAGTTTTTTTTAAATACAAAAAGAAGCGCTTTTTGCTGTTGGAAGTAAACAGCGATTTAAAGGGGCAGACCTTGGACGTCCCTATGTTAATTCGCGAGCGGAAGAAGGTATTGAAATTGAGTGAGGAATAAATAACACAACGATTGGAATGGGGTCAGGTTTGTTGGTAACCTGACTCCCTTCACAATTATGGCTGTAAAACAAGCCCGCTGGCGCATGTCTTACACCAGCAGTCGATGTGACCCTGATAGGCAAAAATTTTGGGATTAATTGCTATTTTGTCCTCGCTTAAAACCCAAAAGATGCCAGACTCACTTTCCAACATCACCAACAACACTCAAAACTTGCCAGCAAGTACGCCAGCCATCGACTTGTATTACATCACTACACTCCTGGTGATCATGCTTTTGACGGGGCTGCTGGGTGGTTACGCCAATTTCCTCAATTCCCCTAAGGAAGAGCGAAGTTTGATGCGCAGTTTGATGATGGGCATCGTTGCCACCATTGCCATTCCACTCTTTCTTAAAGTAGTTGATAGCAATATCCTGAATCAGACGCAAGCGGACGTCATCAATTATTTTGTATACGCGGGTTGTTGTGTGCTGGCCGCTTTTTATTCTGCTCGTTTTTTGGAAGGACTCTCCAGTCGGGTTTTGCAAAACTTACAAGACAAAGTGGACCGTACCAATGAAGTTGTCCAAGAAAACACTTCCAAATTGGAGGAAAATACCGATAAACTCAATCAGACCGCTGAGAAGACCGACATGATCATGGACAATCAATTGCCTACCACTACCGATATTCCAGATCAAATTCCTGAACTTGCAAATGAAGGGTTGAATACGCGATCCTTAGAAAATCTGGAGAATGACAATACGAGATCTTTTAACCCACAACAAATGGTACTGGACGTTTTTCTCAGATCCAAAACGATGTTTCAAACCCTGGATTCGATCAGCAAGAGTAGTGGATTAACGCCCACTGCGGTGGTTCAACTGTTGATTGAATTGGAGCAAGCGGGTAAAATCAGAAAAATTGAACACCGAGGTCAAGACATCTACACTGTTGACCGGAGTAATTTCTAGCCTTACTAAGAGCATGTCTAAATATTTTTGTTTTAAGCGAAAATGAGGCCGATTTGGAGTGAATGAGGCACGAAAAGCGGAGTGTAGCAGCGCTACATGAGCATTTTCGGAACGAAATTCACTCCAAATCAGGCCATTTGCAGCAAAACAAAAAATTTTAGACATGCTCTAACATCTCAAAATCTACTTCAATCCCTGGATCAATTGCATGATGCCAATAATGATGTATTGAACGCCCAAGGACATGACAATAAAGCCCATAATCCGCGAGAGTGCTTTCAATCCAGCTTCTCCCAAAATGCGGTAGAGGTAACGTGCTGAGCGCAAAATCAAATAAACCAAAATGCCCAAAAATACGATCACTGCCGCGATGGTCAAGTGTGCTTCCCAACTTGGTTTTTCGTTGTATTGGGTAATCAAGTACGAGATAGACCCCGGGCCAGAAAGCAAGGGCATGGCCAGCGGTGTAAAGGAAATGTCTTCTTTCTGCAAAGCTTCTTCTTCAACCTCTTTATTGATGGCACGGTTTTCTGCAAACTTTCCATTGATCAAACCGTAGCCTGAGCTCAGGATCATCATTCCACCAGCTATACGCATGGCGCTAATGTGAATGCCAAAAAAAGCCAAAATTTGAGTGCCCGCCAGGAAAAAGCCCAACAAGATTAAAGTAAAGTAAATGCCTGTGCTGCGTGCAGTCTGGTTGCGCTCAGTTACGGTATAGTCTGGCGTCATGGCAATGAATACGGGAACTGCGCCCAAGGGATTCACCACCGAGAACAGTGCTCCCAATACTGCAAAAAATAGCTCAATCATGGCAGCTTGAATTTTGAGTTGAATGTACTCAGAAAACTGGGATAAACTGAATAAGTGGTTGAACCACTTAAGACAAAAAAAGGGAAGCCGAGTGGCTTCCCTTAAAAACACCTAAAACCCATATTCATATCATGAAAACCTAATCTTTCGAAGCACCTCTTGTCAGAATGAAATGAGGTGTTGAAATCTTTATCTTGAGGTTTTGAGGGTTGTAAAGAAAGGGGAGTTTTCCACTCCCCCTCAAAAAACACCTAAAACCCATATTACAAATTCGTCGAGTTTTCTCCAGGGTTTGAAACAGGGGGAACGAATTCCCCCACCAAGCACTAAAACCCTATCTCATGAAAAAACTCATATTTACCCTTAAGCAAATCAAGTCTTTACTTGTATTTTGCTTCTGTTCTTTTGACGCAAACTTCAATCAAAGTCACTTTTCTGAATGTTTTTTTTCGCTTTAGAAAAATTTACATCTAGCCTCTTTCTGACCAGATTCATTCAAGATGTGCAACCTCTTTCAGACGAACCCTTTCTGAAAAGTCACGTGAAGGACGAAATTATTTTCGTATTAATGAACTTGAGGAAAATTATTTCGACGACCTGCATTTAAACATTAAAAACCCGCATTTATTCAGGGAATTTTGGTTGCTTATCTTTGATACTTACAAGCTTTATAAATCGATTAGTACAAAAAGATGTTAATGCACTAGCTCAACAAGTCGTCTAACTGATGGTAATGGTCAATAAACCGGAGTACATTGGGGAATTGAGCAAATTCATCGCGGGTGTGTGAGCTGGTTACAACTACCACCGGACAGCCAGCTCGGCGCGCAGTTTCCACTCCCGTTGGGGAGTCTTCAAAGACGATGCATTCTTCAACAGGGACGCCCAATCCTTCCGCTACCATTTGAAACACCTGCGGGTCGGGTTTACCTCTGGTAACCATTCCTGCGTGTACTACGGTGGGAAAGAAATTCCGCAAGCCATAAATATTGTCGAGTACAAAATTGACATTTTCTGCGGGAGCTGCCGTACCGACCCCCATGGGGATGCCTTTTGATTTTGCTTTATGCAGAAAATCGCTCAATCCATCGATGAGCTTCAATTCGGAGATAAAGACTTTGCGGTAAGCGTTTTCTTTTTCCCAGGCAATTCTTTTAAAGTCTTCCGATGTAAACCGATCACCAAACAAGCGCGCCAGAATCTCCTCGTTTTTGCCATGAATGGTCTGCCTCACCTCTTCCAGTTCCATCGGCAAACCCAAATCTGCCAATTTTATTTGCCAGGCGCGGTGGTGAACCATCATGTTGTCGACCATCGTACCGTCCATATCAAAAATGAATGCTGCCATCTTTTTTGTTTTTTGCGGCACAAATATCTTTATTTTGGACACATTATTATCAAGTGTATCTTTAACAAATACCTAAAACCATGTTAAACAAACTGCAAAAATGGGCCACCGGCCGCAATGTTCTTGTGTTGATCATTCTGGATGTGCTTTTTATGGTGGGCGTAATGCCTTACATGCAATTGTTGATGGCACTTGCTACCAATCAGCATCCACAGCCCATCGACCTTTGTATACCTACCTGGACGCCAGCTCAGGGCTTTGCATTGATTGAATCGTATGGTGATGCCGGAAGAGCTATGTACCGCAATATTGAACTTACCGCAGACACCGTTTATCCACTCGTTTACGGATTTGCATTTGCTCTGCTGATCACTTTTTTAATCCGCAAAATTGCTCCCAGCAACAAATGGATGCCCTATCTGGCTTTGCTTCCGTTGTTGGGAATGTTGTTTGATTATTTAGAGAACATTTCCATCCTCATCTTATTGAGTTATTACCCTCAAAAAATTGTAGGGGTAGCCTATTTTGGGGGAGTTGCAACTTTTTGCAAATGGGTCTTCTTGTTTTCAGGATTGGGCATTGTTCTCGTTGGATTAATTGCGTGGGCTGTAAGTGGGTTAAGAAAGCGTTGATCCTCCTAAAAATCGGAATATTAAAATGAGTCTTGGAACTTTCTTTTCTGTATTTTTGTAAGCGTAAAATAAAACGTCATCAATGACTATAGATGCAAAAAAATTGTTTCTGATCAGACGCCTGATGGACATCAGCAATGAAGCCGTATTGGATAAAATTGAAGCAATTGTTGATGCAAACCCAATTGGCAACTTATTGCAAGATGTAGAGCGTATTGAAAATGGCAATACAGCTGATTTCAAAACATTTGCCAATACCGAAGATTTGGTAGCATTTTTAGGTGTAACGTGGACTCCAGCCGATGAACATTCAGATAAGCCCTAATGCTCTAGATCATCTCAGAGATTGGGCAGATAATAACCCAAGGACTTTGAGCAAAATTCTCGACCTCATCGAATACATTCGTCGAGATACCATACACTGGTATTGGTCAACCTGAACCGCTTCGTCACGAATTAGAAGGATATTGGTCCCGACGAATCAACAAGGAACATCGCCTCGTTTACAAATTAGACGATACTGCTGAATTGATTGTTATTGTTTCCTGTAAAGGTCACTATGATGATCTATGATTAAGTGGTTCTTCTTCATTCCCCTATTTTGGGTATTTTTCGAGACTCCTCTTTTCTGAGGATGTTTTTGATGGCCAAAGAGTTGACCTTTAATCCATCAAAAACAATCTGCCATGCGAACCTTTTCCACCTTGATCATCCTGTTTTTTTGTAGCCTAGCTACCGCCCAAATCAATCCAGCTTTAAAATCCAATGAGCTTAAAATTCGGGAAGACTTGAGGCTCAAGTCGGAACTTAATTTTAATGGCGAAGCCCAATTGGTAAGCAGCACAGCTCCACGCGTTGTGCAAGTCATTGTACGCAACACCGGGGCGGTTAATGCCGGAAATTTTGTACTGGAAGTCACCTACAATTGGCGCGTCGACCACGAATCCTTTTCTGCACAAAGCATCAAAAAGACACAAACCATATACACTTTAGCAGCAGGTCAACAGACTCAAGTCACCTTCACACTACCTGACAACCTGATTCGGAGCAATCGCCCGTATGGATCTGCCAATGTGAACCTTTCGTTCAAAATAGATTCCACCAATGCAGTTGCCGAAATGCAGGAGAACAACAATAACCTAAGTTTCAGCCTTCCAATTCTGAACAATTAAACCCGTACCGAACTCATGCCACCATCTGCATGAATGATTTGTCCGGTAATCCAGGCGGCATCTGGAGAGAGCAAAAAATTGGCCAGTGCTGCAATTTCGGAGGCTGTACCTACTTTTTTGAGCGGATGACGATTGGCAGCCGCTTCCCGTTTTTCATCGCTGTTCAACAAACGCGTGGCAAGCGGTGTATCTGTCAAGGAAGGTGCGATGCAATTGACCCGAATACCCGGTGCGAGTTCTGCCGCCAAAGAACGGGTCAAGCCTTCTACGGCACCTTTGGCAGCGGCGATTCCACTATGAAAAGGCATGCCCTGCCCAACCGCCACAGTGCTGAATAGCACAATGCTGCTACCTGGGTTTTTCTTCAAAGCTTTGAGTCCGGCTTGAATGCTTTTTACGGCCCCAATCAAATTGATCTCCAGTTCATCGCGAAAAGCGGCAGGATTCAAACTGACAAAAGCCCGCAAATTGATGCTGCCTGGGCAGTACACCAAACCATCCAAATTTTCAGGAATGAATTCCGCTGGAATCTCCTCTTTGCTGATGTCTAGCGCATGATGAGTTACGCCTTGAATTGCGGCCAAGTCACCAAGGGTGCGAGAAATTACAGTGACTTGATTGCCTTCTTCAGCAAGTTTACGGGTTAGTTCCAACCCAATTCCGTGGCTTCCGCCTACGACAAGGTAGTGTTTTGACATGGCTCAATGCATTTGCTGAGCCTAACAAAGGGGACACCCATTTGTTCAGTTCAGGCTTGCGTTATTCGGCCATCTCCTGTTCTAAGTCTTTAAATTGTTGGAAATAGAATTGATCGCCGTACTTGGTACGTTTGGCAGGAAGCGCTGCCAGCCCTTGTTGCAAGTATGCTTTGGCCTCGGCTTCATTGCCTTCAATCCAGCAGAGCGCGGTTTTGGTCAATAAGGCATGGGCATCTTTGGCAGCTTGACCCAGTTTTCCGGCTTTATTCCAGGCACTGCGGGCTTTGAGTGGGTCTTTGGCCAAGCGGGCATAAGCATAAGCGACATCCTTGAGCAGTTCTACTTGAAAAGCAAGAGGTTGTTCTGCTATGAGGGGCTCCATATCATAGATGGCTGCCAGTGCTTGCTCATTTTCTCCCCGATCCAGGTGATAATAATAGGCCAAAGAATATGCAAAAGATTGCATCAATTCGGATTGATCCGATTTAATCAGCTCAATTTGAGCCAAATTCATTTCTCCAAAGGGCTGATTGGTATAGCTTTGTGCCAGCAATTCCAACATGGCTTGCTCAATTTCTGCCGCTTTACCGCCACCAACCAAGCGAAAAAAGCGCACCCGATCGGTAAAAAAAGCTCCAGTGCGACTGGGTATAGTGGTAACCAAAAACAAGAGAAAAGACGTCAACCCAAAAACCAACAAGAAAGTAAAGAGAATGCGCAACAGCGCAGATGAATCCGGGGTCAACTGCGCAATGCCCCATATAGCTGGAAGTCCAACCAAAACAGCGCCAAGCAAGCTCGTTATCGGCCCTGCAATGACAATTGCAGCTAGTTTTCGACGCAGGTCGGGTGATTTTTGAGTGGGCAAGGTTGCAGCTACACCTCCAAACAGATTGGCGTCACGGTTGAAATACCATTCAATTTGGTCATTCAGGGGATTCCGGCGTACCCCCAGAAAGCCAGCAACATACAAATGGAAAGTAAAACCTTGTGCCAGTCCGGTCATCAAGTGCCCTAATTCGTGCGCAGCAAGCGCTGCCCAAAGGCCAACCAATAAGAAAACAATTTTAAGGGGCAGCTCCCACCAAATATCAGCTGAGCCACTCAGATTTTTTGCGATAAAATCGGGCATCCAATTGATGGCCGTATATCCCAGGCCAAACCCCAGTGCAGCTCCATCTAAAGTGCCCAGCAGTATCGTAACGGTCTTATTTCTTTTCTTGGACATAAAACTGAAAAAAAACTTACTTCAGCAAAATAGCTTCGCCGCTGAAGGATTGCAAGGTTTTACTGTCAATCTCCAACTCCGCAATCCACACAAAAGCACCTGGAGGAACTACTTTCCCGGCATAAGTGCCATCCCAACCGATGCTCGCATCATTCAATTCGCCATTGGTGGCTTCGAACACTAGGGTACCCCAGCGGTCAAAAATACGAAAATAGGTCACTTTCAAATTCTTTTTGCCAGCCAAGAAGAAGCGGTCATTTTTATTGTCGCCGTTGGGAGAGAACGCGGTAGGTGCATAAACCTGGTTTTCTTGCACTACAAAAACTTGGAATTCTGCCTGAGATTTGCAACCATTGGTACTTTCTACCAAAGCCTGATAAACGGTACTCTTGCTTGGATTTACCTGAATATTCATACAGCCCTTGCAAGGTGCCAATCCAGTGCCTTGCCAGGAAATCGAAGCCAGATTACTTGAATCGCCCAATTGAGCTGTCAGCAGGAGGGAATCCCCAGGGTTGATTTCGTTGCGGGGAGCGTTGATTTTTACCTCAATTGGAACAGAGGGATTGATGGTCAAGGAAGTATCTCCCTCGCAACCTGCCGCATCCTGTATTTTTAGCTGGTATTTGCCCGGAACGAGATCTGCATAATTGCGCTTGCTGGAAAAAGTACCACCTCCCAGTGAAAAAGTATAGGGGGCAACGCCACCACTTACGCCATCTATGCTTATGCTGCCCTTGCTATCTGGCGCACAGGGTGGCTGTTTCACATTGAGGCGCAAAAATTTGGGGCCGTCGGTATTGCCTCCCAATCTTAATGAATCACGGGAGGTACAGCCATTGCCCTGATTTTCCAGTAAGATTCGATACAGTCCAGGGGTATCTACCTGAACAATATTGGTATTGCCGCTAATGCCATTGCCCGACCAGGTATACAATACTCCCGGTGTAGCATCCACGGCCAGTTGGGCAGTGGGATTGGCGCAAGAAAATGGCGCTACAACTCGAATGACTCCTGCAGGCCCAACCGTATCGGCAATCACCGAGGTACTCAGTCGCAATTGACACCCATTGATGGTATCCAGGGCGATAAAATTATAAAGTCCGCCCTTACCGACCGTAGTGGCAATGGTGCGAGACAAGGTATCCTTGAGGGTAGCACTCAACCAGTAGCCTCTGGCACGGGGAGTTCCCAGGGTGGCGGCTAGCACAGCAGACTTATTTACACAAGTGATGGTGCTGGGAGTTCCCAAATTGGCAGTAGGCACTGCAAGATCAGACACAATATTGGTGTCTCTGATCGTAGTACAAGCACTTTTGAGGTTGCGAACGATAATTTGGTACGCTCCTGGAGTACTGATTCTCAGAAAAGAATCCTGACTGACAATGGCTCCGGTGCTGTTGCGCCAGGTGAAAGCCAAATTGCGCAGATTGCTGCGTGCATTCAACTGAACGGATTTGGATACACAATTCAATCTTCCAAGTCCAGCCAAACGGATGCTGGGCAAAATGGTATCTGCATTGATTTTTACTTGTGCGGTGCTTTGGCAGCCGTTGCGTGGCCTTATGACCAGCAATTGGTATATACCTGGAGTTTTTACCCGAGAAATTGGATCGGGGAGGGTATCGTTTTTAGGTGTAATCCAAAAATAATTCAAGGTATTGTCTACTGGAGAAAAACGCAATTGAGACTGTCGAAGCAAACAGTTGATGGAATCTGCACTTATCGTGGGAGCAGTCGGTTTTGCTTGATCAAATCCAATCACTACATCCAGTGGCTTAGAAGCACAAATATCGGTGGTCGCTACGATCTGGTAACGTCCCGGTATAAAGGCCGTATCTCTGGCCAACGTGGAAGTGAATCCATTTGGCCCCGACCAGGCATAAGTAGCTGTAGAATCAGAGGCTCTGGCGTTGAGAAAAACATAGGGTTCTACACAAGTAATGGTATCTGTGGGTGCTGTAACCGTTGGTACGGCGATAACTCTAATGCTGTTGCCAATCAAAGGAGGAGTGAACTCTCGAATGTCGGTGCCAGCTTGATTGAATTGGGCTACTACCGGAGCCGTCTGATCGCGGGGATTGGTCACAAAACCCAGTACCGCCGGGTTTCCGGGCTGCTGGGCGATCAGGCGAATGATAAAAATTTGGGTGGTATCTGGTAAGGAACTGAAAGTGCCATCTGACTTAAACCAGGCAACGTTGACGCGTGTGCCGGTTACTGGGGCCTCAAAATCAAATTCAGTATTGGGGAAAACGTTGTTCAGGATGTTCAAAAAGCGGAATTGGCCTCTGGCCCAACTGACTGCAAACTGAAAGCCTGCCACCCGTTTGAAATGAACCGTCCGTACGGGGATGTCGATGGTGTCTCCTACGCAGACTTTGCGGGAAGTCAGAATAAAACTGGTAGAATCACTTGCTCCTTGAGCAAATGCAATATGGTGGCCAAAAACCAGAAACAAGGCCAAAAAAGCAGTTGCGTAAAATTTCCACATACGGTATAAATATGATTTCAGAGACCAGCTTTCACCTTGCGGCAAAAGCTGATCTCTGAAATTTCAACGGTTTATTTCACCAAAATAACCTTATCCGTCATCACGCCATAAGCGGTCAGGATTCGATAATGGTAAACGCCGTTTTGGCCCAGGGTGTTGCCATTGATCGTCCATTCCTGAACACCAGCTGACAAAGTACGGGCTTCGCGGTATACTTCCCGACCAGCTGCATCGACAATCGACAAAGTGGTGCGGGCTTCAATTGGCAACTTGAAGCGAATCAAAGCTTGATCCTTGAATGGGTTGGGTTGTACGCCCAAGGCTTTGATGGCCTGGCGGTTTTTCAAATCCACTTTCAGGTTCTCCTCAGTAAAGCGCGCTTTGAGCTGTTGCGCTTGTCCCGCCTGGTTTACGGCAATGCCGCTCAGCTTGTCCTGATTCAACCACATCGCTGCGGCCAATTCACTGGCTTTGAGCGCATTGAAGGTTACTTTGAACAAAACTGGATTGCTCACGCCCCGGAGTTCAGCACCGGTTTGGTACCAAAGCGTTGGAAGGTGGCCTTCAGCAACTGTATTCAAGTTGAATGCGTTGCGGTCGATACCACTTACTTCACCTGCTTCAATTCCAACGAACTCAAGCGTTTCCCGATCAAATCCCAGATCAAACTGATAACCTGCAAATTTCTGTAAATCCTTGGCACGAACCTCAACTACGAGTTTTTCGCCATAATCAAAGGCGCGGTTAGCAATCAGGATTTCCATGGTCTCATCTGCCCGCAATTGTACATTGGTGCTTAGGTTGACGTCACCCACTTTGATACCAATGAAGTTGGCACCCAAACTGTCTTTCTTCAAGCTTTTGAATAAAAGAGAATCAGGGAATGGAACCGATAGAGGGTTGGTCTTCTTGACATCTGGAAACTTGAAGCCTTCTGGAACAAAACGCCAGGATGTATTGTCCGGGAATTTCAGCAAAGCACCCAGGATCAGGCGGCGGATATTCAGAATGTCAGCTACAGTGATCGAACCGGAACGGTTTACGTCGGCAGCAATCCACTGATAAGGGGTACGGAAGGTATCTTTGGCCAAAATATGGCGTTGGATCAATACCACGTCAAGAATGTTTACCCCTCCAGCATGGTTAGAATCCAGAGATGGGCGTACAATATGGTCTTTGTTGTAAGCCAGGTTCTTGAATTCGTACTCTCCAGTTGGTCCGGTAATCACTGGCTTCAGGGTATCTGGCTTGATTTTCACCGTCACAAACTTAACCGGCACTTTATTCTCGCGGAAGATTTTACCTGCAATTGTCACTGGTTTTGGCGGACACGCCTTTCCATCAATCGTGGTAGGTACAATCTCCTTCAAGTTCGTTTTGGTGGCAATGATATCCGATGGTTTGTTCTTGAACTGGATCGGAATACAATCCCCTCCTGCTTTGGTGGCCTTGATGCGCAAGATCAGGATTGTAGTACTGTCTTTCAAAGTTACCCCGTTTGATTGTGCATCAAACCAGTTGACTGTGCGAATGTTCGGAGCAAAAGCAAAATTGTCCAAGCCTTTCAAGGCCGAAGTATCCGCGCCAAAGCCAACAATGGTAGCTTGTCCAACTGGAACTACAAGAGAGAATTGAAAGCCCTGTACACCCTTGAATTTTTTCACTTTCACCGGCACATTGATGGTGCTATCGGTAAACGTGACTGAAGTACTATCGATGTAAAAGGTCAAGGAGTCGGTGGTTTCCACTACAACATTGAACGAACAGGAATCAATGGCCTTTTTTGAAGTAGTATCAGTGATGATGTACCGAACTTTGGTA
The DNA here is from genome assembly GCF_040403615.1 of Haliscomenobacter sp. Taxonomy (NCBI): domain Bacteria; kingdom Pseudomonadati; phylum Bacteroidota; class Saprospiria; order Saprospirales; family Haliscomenobacteraceae; genus Haliscomenobacter; species Haliscomenobacter sp. The sequence continues at coordinate 34,315 of NZ_JBBAKG010000053.1, forward strand.
GTTCCCAATGCGAAGGTATCTCCAGGCATTTTGTTGCTGGTGATTTTCACTTTGCCACAACGGTCGTCAGAAGTAGGTTTGTCCCAGCTCACAATCGACTTGGTTTGGCCAAAAGGAATTACCTTTTTGATGTCGGTGGGGCAAGCTGCAAATTTTGGCTTCAGCGTGTCCACTTGCAACACAATCTTGGTGCGGGTTGGGTTGATACAGTCTTTAGCGGAGTCAATCGCTTCCACGTAGAAAGTATCTACCTTGGCTGGTTTGAAGCTGGTAGTGTCTTTAGCCAAAGGCGTACCTCCAGTTGGAACATCGTACCAGTTGGCGGAAATGCCCTTTCCTACCGTCACTTTCAGGGTTGGCAACGCAGCTCCCGCACAGGTTTTCACTACATCTGATGCAGTTTTTGCGGCAGGTGGGTAGGCACCAATATTTACTTCTTTGGTACTGGCACATTTCCCACTGGTTGAATCCCTTACGGTTACGGTATACTTACCAGGGCCGAGACGAACAGTATCGGTGGTAGCACCAGTGCTCCATGAATAGCTGGTACCACCACTAGCTTTGATCAAAGTGGTTTTTCCAGCACATACACTGGTGTCACCAGTGATGGTAATAGGAATCTTTTTCACGGCCAAAGCCAATTGTACCATACTGTCGCAGCCACCGGCTGTTTTCAGGTTTACGACGTAAGTACCAGCTTGACGGTATTCGTTTTCACCAACTTTGAAAATCTGTCCTTCGCAAATGGTTGTATTGATCAACGTATCGCGTTTGCCTTTGGCGGGGATCGAGGTTACAATCAGGATACTGTCACAGCCATTCTTGCGGGTCAGGCGGGTAGTATCTGTTTTTGTAGTTGTAGCTGTGCAACTCGACACCGTTTTTCTGATCAGGGTATCTTTGCAGGTCAAGATTTGAACCGAACCGGCAGTGCCTTTGAAGGCGCGTTTAAAACCCTTCGGTCCAGTAACTTCTGCTTTTACGATTGAGTCCCGGAATGAGATAGCAGACTTTCCTTGCTTCACTGGAGTAAAACAAAGTTGGTACAGCCGCTTCCCATTGGCAATGGTCAGTCCTTTAGCGCTTTCGTTTTTAGAATACACCAAAGAAACCAGACCGCCAGGTTTGGTACTGAAATCATCCAACGTAACCTTTTTCAGGTTACTCGTGTCCAGTTTAATGCGCTTAAGCTTAATGATCGAGGTGTCAAAAAACACCGTGTACTGTAATGCTGCAATGGAATCAAATTTTGACGCAGTGACATCCACACAAATCAGGGTATCGGTCAACTTCCCTTTCACATCAGCGATACAAATCGGAAAAGAGGTAGAATCGCAACCGAGCATAAAAAAGCTCAAATAGCTCGGTGGCCTTGTCATTTGGTTTTTGGGGCCATCCAGGGCAGACAACTGCCAGCATAGCATGCTGGATAGCAGAAAAAATAGAATTTTTCGCATATTTCAATGGTTTTTTGCAAAAATGGAAACGTAAAGTGCTGAAACCTAAACATGATTTAGGCAAACAGTATTGAACATGTTTACGTGTCGTGGAAAATAATCGACTGGAAATTGATTAACGCAGAAAAATTAATTTCCGATTTTGGGTTTTGAATAGGAAGACGAACGGTTCAATTCAAGTGAGCTTCCAATTCAAAAGCCTCTAAAAAATCGGGAAGTAATTTTTTGCGTCATAATAGTGTAAGGTAGGCTGGAATGAATGGTAAACGCAGCCCCTTAGCCGAAAAGTATCCGGGTAGAGCAACAATTTTCACAAAATCACCCCTGTTTCCCCTTGCGCCAATCATTGGGGCGTTGCCCCATAACGCGCTTAAATGTGCGGTTAAAATGCGGAATATTATTAAAACCAGTGGAATACGCTATATCAGAAATTGACTTTTCAAGGTCTTCCTTTAAAGTTCGGCAAGCTGCATTTATTCTGATTTCATTCAAAAAAACCGTGAAAGTTTTTCGGGTGTGCTTTTTAAAATACCGACAAAATGCCGGAAAACTCAAGTGCACCAATCCCGCCAATTGATCCAAGGCAATGTCTTCAGCATAGTGGTTGAGCAAAAATTGATATACGGTACTCATGCGCTGACCTTCTTGCGCTGAAATGGAAAAATGAGTTTGTTGACTCAAAAAAAACGGCGCACAATCGCTACTCAAGGTTTCCAAAAGGGTTAAAAAAAGTGCCACTCGTTTTACATTCGACGCAGACTGCATTTCCTGCAAAAAATGGATTATTTTTGTAAAAAAATAGCAACATGAAAGCATTTGAATGGAAAGGCGTTTTCCCGGCGCTGACCACCAAATTTGATAGTCAGGAAGAACTTGATTTGCCCGAGTTTGCCAAAAATCTGCAAGCTCAATTGGATGGAGGAATCCATGGCATCATTCTGGGAGGCTCACTCGGCGAGGCCAGTACCATCACCGAAGCAGAAAAAGAAACCTTGGTGAAATTCTCCCAGGAAAAACTGGAAGGCAAAATTCCGGTTATCCTCAATATTGCTGAGGGATCAACCCGGGAAGCAACCCGTCAGGCTAAATTGGCCCAAGAATGGGGCGCAGATGGCCTGATGCTGTTGCCACCGATGCGCTACAAAGCCGACGACCGCGAAACCACAGCGTTTTTCAAAGCGGTAGCGCAATCTACCGAGCTACCCATCATGTTGTACAACAATCCAGTGGATTACAAAATTGAAATCACCCTGGACATGTTTGAATCTTTGATTGAAGAAAAGAACATCACCGCCGTCAAGGAATCTACCCGCGATGTATCCAATGTGACCCGTTTGGTCAACCGCTTTGGCGATCGCCTCAAAATTCTATGTGGGGTAGATACCCTGGCACTGGAAGAATTGGTATTGGGTGCCGATGGCTGGGTAGCAGGTTTGGTTTGTGCATTTCCTGCCGAAACGGTAGCCATTTACCAATTGGTAAAAGCGGGCAAAATTGCCGAAGCGCTGACCATTTACCGCTGGTTTTTGCCTTTGCTCGAACTGGATCTTCATCCAAAATTGGTGCAATACATCAAACTGGCCGAACAGGAAGCAGGCATTGGTTCAGAATATGTACGTGCCCCTCGTCTGGCCCTCGAAGGCGCAGAAAGAACCCGCATTTTGAAGATCATTCAGGATGGAATTGCAAAAAGACCTAAATTGTAGCGACAAAATTGCTCAACAAAACCTTTTCATTCCTCAAATTTCAACTGCCATTATGATCGATCAAATCATGCAACAGGCTGCTGCGGCCTTTCCTGAATACCGCCGTCTAGATGCGGATGCCCGTGCTACTTTTTTAGAGCGCATTGCCACCGAAATCGAAGCCCTGGGCGATGCCTTGATTCATACGGCCATGGCCGAATCGAACCTTCCTGAAGCCCGCTTGCAAGGAGAACGTGGCCGCACCGCCAATCAGCTTCGCTTGTTCGCCAATTTGGTACGCGAAGGTTCCTGGGTGGAAGCCGTGATTGATACCGCCTTACCAGAAAGGGTTCCGGCGCGTCCTGATTTGCGCAAGATGTTGAGTCCATTGGGCCCGGTAGTTGTATTTGGCGCCAGCAATTTTCCTCTGGCATTTTCAACTGCTGGAGGCGATACCGCATCAGCACTGGCTGCTGGTTGTACGGTGGTGATCAAAGGCCATCCGGGTCATCCCAAAACTTCGGCAATGGTTTTTGGAGCAATACAATCGGCAATTGCTGCCTGTGGTTTGCCAGAATTTACCGTGCAGCATGTTGAAGGAACAGATTTTGCCCTAGGCAAAGCCCTGGTACAGCACCCCGCAATCAAAGCAGTGGGTTTTACTGGTTCATATGCTGGTGGGACGGCCTTGGTCGAATACGCCCGCGAACGCAAACAACCCATTCCGGTTTTTGCCGAAATGGGGAGCATCAACCCGGTCATCCTGTTGCCAGAAATATTGGCCGCTCAACCTGAAGCGCTTGCCAAGCAACTGGCGGGGTCTTTTACCCTGGGCATGGGTCAGTTTTGCACCAAACCCGGCTTGATTTTGGCGCTGGAAAGTGAGGAATTGGACATTTTCCTGAAAGCAATTGGTCACGAAGTTCCTGCCCTACCTACCATGCCAATGTTGCACGGCGGGATTCATGCGGCCTATACCAAAAACCTGCACCTTGCGCTAGAGCAGCCAGGATTGGGGGTTTTGGGCAAAACGGAAAAAGAAGCAGAAGGCATCGTCCCCACGGCAACGGTTGCGCTGGTAGATGGCGATACGTTCCTGGCCAATCCACTGCTCCATCAGGAAGTATTCGGCCCCTATGCCTTGATCGTAAAATGCACATCTAAAGCACAACTGGCAAACATACTTCAGCACTTGGAAGGCCAATTGACCCTGACCTTTATGGCTACTGAAGCAGAAGCAATCGTGCATGCCGATTTGGTTGAATTGGGACAGGATCTTGCCGGAAGAGTGATTTTCAACGGAGTACCTACGGGTGTAGAAGTTGTCGCTTCCATGCAGCACGGTGGCCCCTACCCTGCTACCACCGATAGTCGCTTTACCTCGGTAGGTTCGGATGGCATCAAGCGCTGGGCACGGCCAATTTGTTTTCAGAATTATCCAGCCCAACTCCTGCCCGCAGAACTCCAAAATGAAAATCCAGGAAACATCTGGCGATTGGTAGACGGCAGCTTCACCAAGTAATGGGCCAATCTCATAACTCATAACTCATAACTCTTGAAGACTTTTTTTTGCATCGATGCACATACTTGCGGAAATCCGGTTCGGCTGGTAGCAGGTGGCGGCCCCATCCTGGAAGGCAAGGACATGAGCGAAAAACGCCAGCATTTCCTGGCAGAATACGACTGGATCCGCAAGGGGTTGATGTTTGAACCTCGGGGGCACGACATGATGAGTGGGAGCATCTTGTATCCACCGCATGATCCACAAAATGATGTGGCTGTGCTGTTTATCGAAACCAGCGGCTGCTTGCCCATGTGTGGTCACGGCACCATCGGCACCATAACCATTGCGTTGGAGCATGGCCTGATCAGCCCCAAAGTACCGGGCAAAGTCAGAATGGAAGCGCCCGCAGGTCTGGTCGAAATCAGTTACCAACAAGAAGGCAAAAAGGTAAAAAGTGTCCGCCTGACCAACGTAAAATCTTACCTCGCTGCTGAAAAACTGCCTGTAGAATGCCCCGGTTTGGGGCCAATCACGGTGGATGTTGCATACGGAGGCAATTTTTACGCCATCGTGGATGTACAGGAAAACTTCCCGGGGCTTGAACACTATACCGCGGATCAATTGATAGCCTGGGCGCGTGAATTGCGCAAACGCATCAATGCGCAATATGCATTTGTGCATCCAGAAAATCCGACCATCAACGGCTGTAGCCACATTCAATGGACAGGAATTACCATTGATCCAAAAGCTACTGCCCGCAATGCTGTCTTTTATGGCGACAAGGCCATCGACCGTTCGCCTTGCGGTACGGGCACTTCCGCGCGAATGGCGCAGTGGTATGCCCAGGGCAAACTGAAAGCTGGCGATGAGTTTGTACACGAAAGCATCATCGGATCTCAGTTTATTGGGCGCATCGAGGAAGAAACAACCCTGGATGGCAAACCAGCCATTCGCCCCAGCATCGAAGGCTGGGCGCGGGTTTATGGGTACAATACCATCAGCATTGACCCAGAAGACGACCCATATGCGTATGGGTTTCAAGTGATTTAGGGAATGAAATTATAACTGGTACATGAAAAGAGCAATCATCATTGGCGGCGGTATCATCGGCTTGAGTTCAGCATACTACCTGAGTAAGTCGGGTTGGGACATCACCGTCATCGACAAAGGTACTCGCCGCAACAACTGTTCTACAGGCAATGCAGGCTACATTTGCCCCAGCCATTTTGTGCCTTTGGCTGCCCCGGGAATTGTGGCCCAAGGATTCAAGTGGATGCTGGATTCGCGCAGCCCTTTTTATGTGCAGCCCAGACTTAGTTGGCCCCTGATTCAGTGGGGGCTCCATTTCATGCGCAGCGCCACCGCCAAGCATGTGGATGCATCAGCCCGTCCCTTGCGCAACATTTCGCTGTACAGCATGGCCTGTTATGAAGCGATGAAAAGAGACCCTGGATTTGATTTCTTTTACGCCCATGAAGGCATGTTGGAAGCCGTGCAAACGCCAGAAAATGCCCACCACGCCAAAGAAACGGCCCACATTGCCAAAGATTTGGGACTGGATGCGCAATGGCTGGACAAAGAAGCCGTACAAGCCCTTGAACCAGATGTAGACATGAACATCCAGGGGGCAGTTTGGTACAAGTGTGATGCCCATTGCGACCCGGAAAGACTGGTGCAAAACCTGGAGCAATACCTGATCAACCGTGGAGCAAAACTACTGGACAATACCGAAGTGACTGGTTTTGGCAAACAAGATGGCAAAATCAGGCAAGTACAAACACCTAATGGCGATTTTGAAGCCGACCTGATCGTACTGGCCACCGGCTCCTGGAGCAGGGAAATGGCGGCCAAATTGGGATTGAGTATGCCACTGGTGGCTGGACGAGGCTATTCCTTTTCGACCGAAGGCACGGATTTCCCCCTCAAGCGTCCGATGATTCTCAC
>NZ_JBBAKG010000054.1:0-40294 GCF_040403615.1 Haliscomenobacter sp.
GAAAACCAGGACACTACCGCCCAAACTGGCAACTTGTACTCCAAGCGGCGCACCCGCTTGACCTGGATGTAACAAGCGAGATAAGCAGGAGGAAAACAAAAAATGCGTCCAAGCCAGGCTGGCAAAAAGCCCAACACTAGAAACAACCAATTTCCCAACCCAACTGAGCTGCTGATGGCTTTATCGTTGATGTTTGCCTGTTCGAGGGCATTAAAATATGCACTTACGCTGTCTTTGGTCTTGTTTTTGGTTTCAGCCGACCAAGTATTGATCCGCGCAGCAATGGCTTTTTCGCGCCACAAATACGTTGCATCCCGATCCAATATTGGAAAGATTTTCGGATTGCGCTCGGTTCGATCGAGGTCAAATAGACCCTCCGCCAATTCATCATCGGCTGGGTTTTCCACGATGACAATGTTTTTTGCCATTTCCGTTGCCAGGGTTTCCAATAGGGCGTCTCCTTCGCTATTTGCTCCCGTCTGGTAAAATGAACGCATGGAAAGGGGTTCTCCAAAATTGATCATGACCTCCCCTCTGGGTTGCAGGCCATCGGTAAAATTGACGCCAACTGGAACAACATAAAGGTCTTCTATTTCGGGATAACGTTCGAGGGTTCCAAAGGCAATGCGCACCAAACCACGCTGCAATGGCCGCAGGCGTTTTTCCAGTACCGTACGGCCTTCTGGGAAAATCATGATGATCTTGCCTTCCTTTAGGCCTGCATAGCAGGCTTCAAAAGTAGAGAAATTGCTTTTCACGCCACTGAATCCGGTTGTGTCGCGCATGCGAAAGATTGGAATCATGTGCAGTGCCCGCAACAGGGTGCCGTAGAATTTTTTGGAAAAAAAGTCACCCCGTACCAAAAAATGGAGGGGTTTGCTCAATAGTACGGCCATAATGATGGGTTCCAAAAAACCGGTAGGGTGATTGATGGCTAAAATGATCGGTTTGTCCCGAGGAATACGCTCCTCATTGGCAAAATATATTTTTCGAAAAAACAGGTATGTTCCCAAGCGAGCAATGGGCCGAACCAAGTAGTAAAGCATCTGATCTCAAATTTGTATCAGGCAGTAAAGGTAAGTAACCCGGTTTAAATAGTTTTGATTTTTGAAAACGAAGAAACTTTTTCAACTTGCAGTCGCAAAACAAGTAGAAGCCAGTGAAGTCAAGCATCGTTTTTCCCGAGAAAAAATACCTCATTGTGGTAGGTGGCCCCACCGCCAGTGGAAAAACCGCACTGTCCATCCGCCTGGCCCAACATTTTCAAACAGAAATTCTTTCTGCCGATAGCCGCCAGTTTTACCGCGAAATATCGATTGGTACTGCCAAAGCCAGGTCGGAGGAACTCGCGCAAGTGCCCCACCATTTCATCAACAGCCTTTCGATTGCAGATGAATACAGTGTTGGTGATTTTGAACGAGATGCCCTGAATTTCTTGGAGCGCCTTTTTCAACAGCATTCGGTAGTAATCCTGGCCGGCGGTTCCAGCTTGTACATCAAAGCCTTGTGCGAAGGGTTAGACGTCTTTCCAGAAGTGCCCAACGAAGTTCGTCAAGCAGTAGAAGATTTGTATCGAAGCGCCGGAATCGAAGCCTTACAAGCGGAATTGGCGGCCAGCGATCCTGTGTATTTTCAGCAGGTAGACCGTGCCAATCCACACCGCTTGATCCGCGCCATTTCGGTATGTAGAGTAGGGGGGACTTTTTCCAGTTTTCGGACGCAAGAGGCCCCGCCGCGATTTTTTACCCCCATCTACCTCTGGATGGATGTACCGCGCGAAGAATTGTATCCGCGCATCAATCAACGGGTGGATCAAATGTTGGCCAACGGCCTGGAAGCCGAAGCCCGCGCTTTGTTTGACCAACGCCACTTGAATGCCCTGCAAACCGTAGGCTATCAAGAATTGTTTCATTATTTTGCAGGCAACATATCCCGTGACGAAGCCATTGAACTGATCAAACGCAACAGCCGCCGCTACGCCAAACGCCAGTTGACCTGGATGCGCCGGGATGGGTTTTGGCACTTGTTTGCAACTTCAGATTGGGATGCCATTTTGAATTTTGTACAACCAAAAAAAACTTAATTTTGACCTGCTTCACAGCATAAATCAATTACACCATGTCAAAAAAAGACAACAACAAGGGTCGAACTGGAGTAGTGTATTCCACCGACCCTGATTTTAAATACGAGTACGAAGCGGAAGAAGAAGCGGTTGAAGCACCCGCCAACCAGCAAAAACTCCGGGTTTTTATTGACCGCAAACAACGCGGCGGCAAAGAAGTAACCCTGATCACGGGTTTCTCCGGGCCATTGTCTGCGCTGGAAGAATTGGGCAAATACCTCAAAACCAAATGTGGCGTAGGCGGCTCTGCCAAAGACGGCGAAATCATCGTTCAGGGCGATCACCGCGATAGGGTAGTGCAGCTGTTGCTGGAAAAAGGATATACCCAAACGAAAAAAGCGGGGGGCTAAAACATTCGCCCCTTATTCTATTCATTCGTCCTTTCAGCATATGCTTCCGCCAGCATCACCACCCGGTCGTAGTTCAGCACACCTTCGGCAATGCCTTGGCTTTTCAAGTAAGCATTGTAGATGCGCGGTTGCAGATCCGGCACAAAATCCGGAAACCGCAAAAAGGCGGTGTTGATCGCTTCCAAATCCAGTTGAATTTCTTTTGGCAACTTGTCCCGCATTTTTTGAAATGCCTCTGAATCATACCTCCGCAGTTGCCCTGCCAGGGTTCGCCAATAATTGAGCCGACCTGAATAGCGGATGGCGAGGTCTCTTGATCGATCACAGCCCATCAGCGCCAAAAAATTACAGGTACCCTCGTCGGCAAAACCATAGCCGTGCCCCAGCTCATGGCTGAGCGTATACGGCCATTGCAAGGGGGCCAAACCCGGATCGATGTGGCCTTCGCCGGTGTAGGGAAAGTACAAACCCGCCGTGCTGAAGCGCAGAAAAACGCCTTCGGGGTACAACAAGCGCCCCCTCACCCGACCTGGCGTTGGGAAATGTTGGTCCGACAACCAAGACTCCAAACTTTCACTCAAACTGCGTTCCAGTTTTTTTGGGAAATCGGTTCTACCCAGCGCCCGGTTTTGGGCATGAGGAATTTTTGCCCGCAGGCAAATCAAAAGAAGGGTTTCCCGCTGGAACGCACTGTCCAGTTCAACCTTGTTCAACGGCTTCAACCTCAACCCCAACTGGCGCTCGATAGGTACTCGACTGTAGTTGAACCCCCACAGCGTAAAAAAGAAAAACAGTAATGCGCCAAGGAAAGACGCCGTTCCCAAAAGAAATTGACCGATGGCAAAACCATCTTTGCGCCAACTTTGGATTTTCTTCCAGGCACCCCACAATACCATGAGCCAAAAAAGATACATCAGGGGAATGGGCATCCAGGACAGCAACTCAAAAGTGTACCGCACGCCGATAAACAAGCCTCGGCTGTACCAATCTTCTACTAATTTGGATTCATTTCCCAAAAAAAATTTCAATGAGAGTGCAAAACCTCCAGCAATGATCCAAAATAAATTCCATTTTAAGTTTCTCATTTTCTGCTATTTAGCGCCTGGACTGTTGTTTTTGGTTTCAAATTTGTCAAAGATAGTTCATTTCAACATGTCTAAATGCGGACATTAAATCCATCCAATTCAGTATCTTTGAAACTTCATCAACGTCTAAGCTGTTATCAAACGTAAATAAATTTTAACAAAATAAACTGTCACAACATGGCATTCGAATTCACGGATTCAAACTTCACTGAGAAGACCTCTGAAGGAGTTGTATTGGTTGACTTTTGGGCAACCTGGTGCGGACCTTGTCGTGCCATTGCTCCAGTAGTTGAAGAACTATATGCAGACTACAAAGATAAAGCGCTGGTAGGCAAGCTGGATGTAGACAATAACCCGGAAGTAGCGATGAAGTATGAAGTCCGCAGTATCCCAACTTTGTTGATCCTCAAAGATGGTGTGGTAATTCATAAACACGTTGGAATTGCATCCAAGCAAGCTTTGGCCAATAAATTGGATGCAACTTTGGGCGTAGCAATAGAGGTGAAATCTTAAGCAGCGCTGGCAAATTCCAATGCGGACAATTGAAATACGCTTTAGAATTTGGCTGATTTGAAGAACTTGCTGCGAAAAAATGCAACAAGTTCGGAGATGCCATAAATTCTTATTTACTTTAAAGCCTTTAGTGCCTCAAAACACTAAAGGCTTTCTTGCGTTTATTCTTAAATTTCATCATGAAGTTACTCGACAACTACGAAGTACGCGACCTTGGTAACCTCGAATTACTCGCTCAGCAAGTAGTGGAAGGATTCATTATCGGCTTGCACAAAAGCCCTTTTCACGGTTTTTCGGTAGAATTTGCAGAACACCGCTTGTACAACCAGGGAGAATCGACCAGGAACATCGACTGGAAGGTGTACGCCCGGACTGACAAAATGTTTTCCAAGCGCTTTGAGGAAGAAACCAACCTGCGTTGTCAGATCGTCATCGATGGTTCGTCGTCGATGTATTTTCCTGAAGATACTGGTCAAAAGCCTTACGTTAATAAACTCATGTTTTCCGCCTTGGCCGCTGCTTCATTGATGAATTTGTTGCAAAGGCAACGGGATGCATTTGGAATTTCTTTGTTTGATAGCAATGTCAACCTCCATACCAATTGCAAGTCGAGTACTACACATTACAGACTGTTGTTGTCGCATCTGGATCGCTTGCTCAACAACCCTGAACGCAACAAAACCACCGCTGCTGCTGCTGCCTTGCACCAGATTGCCGACAGCATTCACAAACGCTCCATGGTGGTGATTTTTAGCGACATGTTTGAGCACCATGCAGAGATGGATGTGGTGTTTTCTGCCCTTCAGCATCTCAAGCACAACAAGCACGAGGTAGTACTTTTTCACGTAGTTGATAAAGCCAAAGAAATCGATTTTCAGTTTGAAAACCGACCTTACCTCTTTATAGACATGGAAACAGGCGAAAAACTGCGCTTGCAATCCAATCAAATCAAAAAGCATTACGTGGAGCAAATGGCCAAATTTATGGAAGAGCTCAAAATGAAATGTTTACAATACAAAATTGACTTTGTAGAAGCCGATATCAATCAAGGCTTTAAGAACATTTTGCAAACTTACCTGGTGAAGCGCGCGCGGATGAAGGCATAAATCCTGTTCCATCAAGCAAGAGACATTGCCAATGTACAATAAGCGACATTTGCAGTGTAGGAAGCGTCCTTCCGGCGACCTTCCAAAGTGCCCTTTTTCTGTACCTTTGTGGTCAAAACCTGATTGACCATGTCTAAACTAATGCTTTCTCTCAGCCTACTCTTAATGGGTACCATTCTTTTTCTAGGATCTTGTACCAAAGAAAAAGGCGATGGCGTTGTACCCATTCCAACCCCAACATCACCCAATGAGTACATTGCTACAGATGCCGATTTTCAGGGCTTCCGCAATTGGACTGTGGTGGTTCAGCTCAGCAAAGCCCAATCTGACGATGGCCGTGCCCACACTGACGCTGCCCGTACGGTTTGGATCAAACAAACCAATGCAGTCCGTGACCAAAATGGACAATATCCAAATGGTACTGTTTTTGTCAAAGAAGTTCTTGGCGGCTACGGAATTGTAGCCATGGTAAAACGTGGCGGAACTTACAATGCTGCCCACAATGGCTGGGAATGGATTCAGCTGGACAGCGCAGGTAAAATCACTTCCCGCAATAGTTCCAACACTTGCAACAATTGTCATGTTCGGGCAAAAAGCCAGGACTACGCTTTTACAAAAAAATAGCTTGTTTATTTAGTGGTAATCTTTATTTTACACGCCTGCTTTTCCGCAATGAGCAATAAATGCCGTTACGTTAAAGCAGGCTTTTTTATTTTTATTCTTAATCGATTCATTTACAATGATCAAGATTGCAAAGATTTCGACTGATGCGCCCGCTGAATTGGACAAAGCAGCCACCAAAGAGCTTACCCAGGAATATGTAGAGCGTTTGGCCAAGTTGCAGGACATCCTCACTGCGCAAAAAAAATATGGATTACTGGTCATCTTTCAGGGAATGGACGGCAGTGGCAAAGACGGCGCAACAGACAACGTGTTCAAAGAATGTCATCCCAATAGTTTGAGGGTCATCAGTTTCAAAAAGCCCACCGAAGAAGAATTTGCCCATGATTTTTTGTGGCGCATCCACAAAAACGCTCCCCCCAAAGGCTTGATCCATATTTTCAACCGTTCGCAGTATGAAGATGTGATCATCCAGCGGGTACACAAATGGATAGACGAAGACCGCGTTAAAAAACGCATCGCGTCCATCAATGCCCTTGAAGAGTTGCTGAATTACGATTGCAATACCATCATTTGCAAATTCATGTTGCACATTTCCAAGGAACAGCAAGAAGTTGAATTGAACCAGCGCTTAACCGACCCGGAAAAATTTTGGAAACACAATGCCAATGACTGGAAAGAACGGGAACAATGGGACGATTACATGCGTTGTTACGAAGATGTTTTGAATCAGAGTACCATTCCCTGGACGGTAGTGCCCGTAGACCAGCGTTGGTACCGCGATTACCTCATTGCAAAAACCCTGGTGGAGACCCTGGAAAAACTCCATATGGAATATCCACCTTTACAAAAATAAATCATGGATAAAATTCGCGTCGATAAATGGCTTTGGACGGTGCGGATGTTTAAGTCGCGTACTATGGCCTCCGATGCAGTCAAAGGAGGGCGTGTCAAAATCAACGGCGCTCCCATCAAAGCTTCCTATAACATTGGTAGGGGAGAGGTGATTGAATTGAAAAAAAATGGCTTTAGTTTTCAGTTCAAGGTGATTGAATTGCTCAAAAACCGGGTGGCCGCACCGATTGCCATTACCTGTTACGAAAACATGACGCCACCCGAAGAACTCAACAAATACAACGAATGGTTTGTGGGCAAAGGGGGAATCGAGTTTCGGGATCGAGGCACCGGGCGACCCACCAAAAAGGAGCGCCGCGAAATCGATGGGTTCAAAGACGACTGGTTTGATGTAGATTTTGACGAGGATGACTTGTGAAAAACTTATTTCCACCAGGAATACAGCAAATGTACCTCGAATGCGCCTCCAAAATACCGCCCCAAAGGGGCTGCTAGCGGCTGGTCATAAGCGAGGCCCAGCTTGAACTGCCCGTTCTCGATGCGGACTTGTTCGCCCAGTACAAAACCCGTTTCTGCGCGTACCGAAAAGGTTTTTTGTTGCCCGGATGCTGCTGCTCCAAACCCCAGTCCAGCCCAATACAATTCACTGATCTGTAATCTTCCGTTGACATCGATGCTGATTGGCGCATTGGGTACATAACGCAACCAACTGGATACTTCCAGAAAAGAAGTACTGTTGCCCAAAAATGAATCGAAATATTTGCCGGCTACTGCATATACGTGCGGCAATCGCTTGACATCATAGCGGGCATCTTCCGCTTTGAATTTGGTATCCAAGCCAAAAACCTGTGGTACCGAAACCCCCAGGTAGTAATTGTCTTCTTCGTAAAAAAATGCACCCAGCGAAAAATCCGGGAAAAGCAAATTGTCATTGATGGCCGGGCGGTTGGCCAAATCCGGAAAGTCGATTTCACTCAATTTGGCGCCGTATTGCACCAATCCTGCCCCCAATCCAATCACGAGGGCACGATCAGTTCGCCCACCCATGTCGAGGATATAGGCATAATGGCCATAAAATCCGGTTTGACCCAGTTTTCCGGTCTTGTCGCTGATGACATGCGCCCCAATCACCGAATTTTGCTCTTCCATAACCATCTCAAAATTGAGAATTCCGGTTTGTGGTGCGTCCTGTACGTTGAGCCAGTTGCGCCGATAAGACGCACCCACCGTATAATTCAACTCATTGATGAGGTAGTTGTTGGACAAGGCTGCCGGATTGATCACGTTCCACTGGTCGCGGTAAATCGTGAAATTGGGCAGCTGTTGGGCGCGCAGGCCGCAAGCCAAAAAAACAAAACAAAGTAAGAGGATATGTTGGGTTTTCATGGTGTCGGTTTTTAAGGGTTTTCCTTTTTGAACAAATAAATAGCTCCGGTTTGGGGTTTGCCCACCAGTTTGCCATCGTCAAAGGCACTGATCACATAATAGTAAGCGCCAGGAGGAAGAAACGGGCCATTGTCGCCTGAATGGCCGCGCCAAGGGGCATTGTTGTCGTAGTTTTCATTGCGGTACACCCGGTCTCCCCAGCGATTGGTGATGGTAATGTCTACGCTGCTGAAACCCTGCAATCCCCTGATTTGCAGGCTGCCATTGGGTCCAGGATCTTCGAGTACCAATCCATCAGTAGGTTTGGGCAGGTTGAATACGTCGATGCTTACGTTGGCGGAATCGCAAGGGGTAGCACAAGCGGAGGCTTTGTTGCACACAATGTATTGAAACTGAATGATGCCTCTGAAATCTGGCTCAGCGGTATACCGGAAACTTTTGTTGCCGGGGATAAACTCAAAATTGCCCTGCGCAGGTGCTCCCGTCCAGGAAATGGTGGTGTCTTTGATGCCCGCCAAATTGTCGTTGAGCAGGATATTCATGGCCGCTACATCTTGGGCCCGCTCGATGGTGTATTTGTCATCCGCCAAAATGGGCGCTTTTTCCAAAAAAACAATGACCGTATCTGTTGCGGCCTGTACGCATTTTCCCAGGGCAATTCGCCACACAAAACGGTTGGCGCCAATGTTCAGGTTTTGTACAGTAGTGTTGGGAGAATTGGGATCCAGCACCGAAACTTTGGTAGAAAGCGACAACCAACTGGCCTTCCCGCTGGTGGGGGCTTTGGCCTTGAGCGCTATACTGTTGCCCTGACAGAGAGTGGTATCCCTGCCTGCACTGAAACTATTGGCCGGAAGGGAAACAACATCCACGATCACCGGGCCAAAAATGCTGGATTTACAGCCCGCCGAATCCCGGTAAGCCGTGTATTCTCCGGCAAATTCGCTGCTGTTTGCCTTCAGTTTTAGCGAGGGGGTACTGGATTTCAACTCTTGCCCATTGGGCAATTGCCAAACGTAGCTCACTTTAGGACCCGGAAATAGGTCATCGGCGCGCAAAGTAAAGGTTTCGTTGCCACAAACGGTATCCGGGGCTACAATGCCGTACAGGGGTTTGGGCATCCTGCTGCCTGCCTTAAGGGTTGAACTAAAATTTCCAGTACACCCCTTGGCATCGGTGACGGTTACGGCGTAAGTGCCTTCATTCAATCCTGTCAAATTTGAGGTGTTGGCCCCATTGTTCCAGGTATAAGTATAAGGTGCAGTCCCTCCAATGACGGATAGACTTATTGAGCCGGTTTCTGCCCCAGCGCAGGCCAAATCGGTGGCAATGCCCGAAACACTTAAGGAAGGGCAACTGTCTCCACCCACTGTTCCGGTGCGTACCAGGTTACAACCATTGGCATCCTGTACGGTGACCGTGTATTGCCCTTGCCCCAGGCCAGCAATGGCAGAAGTCGTTGCTCCGGTGCTCCATTTGAAACTGTAAGGCGCAGTACCGCCTGTAGCGCTGACGCTGGCCGATCCATTTTTGGCATTGGCACTGGTTTCCCGGTTAAAAGCAGCGGTGGCCTGGAGCGCGGTAGGTTGCGTGATGGTGATGCTTTGATTTTGGGTACATTGCTTGGAATCTGTTACGGTCAGGCTAAAATTGCCCGCCGCCAGATTGTTAATGTTGCTCGTGGTTGCGCCATTGCTCCAGCGGTAGACATAGGCTGGGGTTCCACCCGTTACACTTGTGGTGGCTTGACCCGTATTTTGGCCATTGCACAACACATTGGTTGTAGCAATTTGCAGGTTGAGTTTTGGCGCAGATCCTACTTTTTGAGTTCCATTGCCTTGACAGCCATTAACGTCAGTAACCGTTACTGCATAATCGCCTGGCGCCAAAGCTGTAAGCGCCGAAGTGGTGGCGCCATTGCTCCAGGCATAGCGATAAGGCGCAGTACCTCCGCTGACTTGTACTGCAGCCGTTCCGGTATTGGTTTCATTGCAGGGAATGTCTGTACCGTTGAGTGTAAGTGCCAAAGCTGCTGACTGGGTAATCGGGATGCTGGTATTGACCAAACAACCTTGTTTGTCGGTGACGCTAACACTATAGGTATTGGCAGCAAGATTACTGATGGCGGAGGTGGTCGCGCCGTTGCTCCAAAGATAGGCATAAGGATTGGTTCCACCAGAAACCGTTACTTTTGCTGTGCCGGATGGATTGCCACAGCTTGCATTGGTGCCGATGATTACTGCTTGCAACTGAATGGGAGCAGTAATCAAAACCGTTGCTGTATCTGCACAGCCGTTTTGGTCAGTCACGCTCAGCCCATAAGTTCCTGCTTTGAGGTTGGACAAATCTGCGGTTGTTGCGCCAGTGGTCCAAAGGTAAGTATAAGGCGCTTTGCCTCCGGTAGTGCTGCTTTGAATTTGGCCGGTACTGGCCCCAAAACAGTTGATGTCGGTGGCCTTGGTTACTACATCTATTCCTACACTGGGCGCATTGATGCTAAAGGGAAAACTGACTTTGCAACCATTGGCATTGGTGACGGTAAGTCCGTATCGACCTGCACCCAGGTTTTGGATGGAACCTGTGGTTGCTCCGGTACTCCACAAAAAAGTATTGGGGCCCTGGCTGGAAACATCTGCCAGGGCAGTTCCAGTATTCAATCCAAAACAGGCAGGGTCGCTGGTTACCACTTTGGCTGTGATGGGGGCTGGATCTTTGAGGGTAAAAAGAAGGGTCACTGTGCAGCCCAGCGCATCACTCACGCCAACTTTGTAGGTACCCGGCTTGAGGTTTTTTCGGGAAGCGGTGGTCACGCCATTTTCCCAAATATAACGATAGGGGGCAGCTCCTCCGCTAACCTTGATATTGATTTCTCCAGTGGTATCTCCTGCACACTTGATTTGGACAACTGCCGAATCGATTTTGAGAGGACTTGCTTCGAAAATTTGAAACAACGCAGTTTTCTGACAACGAGCCTGATCGGTTACCGTTAGACCATAATTGGCTGGGCCAAGATTTGCAATACTGCTGGTCGTTGCCCCGGTACTCCACAGGTAGGTATAAGGGGTTGTTCCCCCGGAAACTACTGCCTGGGCAGTGCCATTTTTGCTGCCTGCACAAAGGGAGTCGGTGGCGCTCAGGTTGATGCTGATGGCGCTGGGTTGAGTGACGATGGCCTGGGTTGTATTGGTACAATTGGAAAAGTCGGTGACCGTGAGGGTGTAAGTACCCGCCACAAGATTGACCAGATTGGCCGTGGTGGCACCATTGCTCCATTTGTAGGCATATGGGCTGTTTCCACCTGCTACCACGGTACTGATTTGGCCGGATTTGTCGCCATTGCACGCTACATTCACCACCGTTGTACGCATTGAAATTGCGGGTGGCTCGTTGATGATCACAAGTTGTATAGATTGACATCCTGCGCCGTCGGTTGCCGTCACTGTGTAATTCCCTGCTTTTAAATTGGAAATGGTAGCGGTGGTAGCGGCGGTGTTCCACACAAAGTTGATGCCCTGATTGAGGCCGCCGCTGGTGCTTACCGTAGCCGATCCGTCGGAGCCTTTGTTGCATGTGACGTTGTTGCTTTTGATGCTGGCCAAGAAATTGGCGCAAACATCTACTACCGTTTTGCAAGCCGAAAACTCCGAAGTGTTGTTGCTTTGGGTCATCGTTGCGGTGACCTGGTCATTGTTGGACAATCCTGAGGTAATGCTCAAGCTCCAGGTACCAAAAGCACCAGCTGTTACCGTGCCCAGAAAAGTTTTACCCTGACAGGGAATACCCGTACACCCGGTGTTGTCTACCCGATACACTTCCACTTTGGAAGCAGCAGGGGCCGTTCCGGTAATTTGTGAAGTAGTCGCATTGGTAATCGTTGGAATGGTAAAGGCGCTGGCCCTCGAAATGCCCCCACTGCGGTTGCAAAATATACTGTTATTGCTGATCACCACATTGCGGGCTGTTCCGACTTGAACTCCAATGGTGTTTTGGCCTATAATATTGGTAGTTACGTTGGCCACTGGAGCCGCCGCCGTACCCGCATAGGCTTCAAATTGAATGCCCGCCACACTGTTGGATAAATTGGTGCCGCTCTTGTCAACGCCAATGTAATTGCTGCTGATGTTGACTGCGCCAGCACTGCGGGCAATCGAGATGCCTACCTGATTGTCAAAAATCTGGCAATTGGAGACTTCATGTCCGGTTCCTGAATTGAAATGCAGCGGATATGGCGCGACAGTAGCTGCAAAATTGCGCAAGGTTAGGCCCACTATTTTTGCCGAATTGGCGCTGATGTTCAAGCCCTGACCCTCACCTAAAGAACCATCAATGACAATATTATCGGTACTGCCATCAATAAATGCATTCGCTTTGGTGATGGTAGGAAAAGGCCCATTGATCAGCGGCTGAATGATGTGCGGCCCTGCACCAGGAATATTGAATTGGATGGTGGTAAGGGGCGTAACGTTGTTCAAGCAGTTGATGGCCCAGGGCAGACTACCATTTGTGCCCGTACTCCCCGTAGTGCGGGTTACCGTAATGGGGTTGGCTGTAGGGCAGGCCACCTGAGCCCAGGCAGACCCACTTGCAAAAATGAGTAAGATTAAAATCGGAATTTGGGATTTTTTCATGGGTAGTCGGTGTGCGTTTTTGGGGCTTTCAGCACCTTCCATTTCGTTCCCCTCCTCACCACCGCGCCCTTCGGCTACGCTCAGGGAACGGTGGTGAGGAAGGGATCGAAACGGAAGGTGCTAAACTCAAAAACGCTATTTTTGAATAAAATAAATCGGCATAGTCCGATCCAGCTGATCTTCCGGCATAAACGGAACCTGACTGGTGGGGGCATTCGGGATCACGGTTTTGACCAATTGAGGTACACGGCGTTGTATAAAATCGTACAATTCTCCCAGGTTGATAATGCGGTCGTTGTTGGTATCCGCATTGTAGGTTCCACGGCTATCGCTGAAGCTGGCATTGGAAAAAGCTTCCAAAATTGCTTCGGTAAAGGCGCCATTGCCCCAGTTTTGGGCTTCGTAAGATTTTTCATCTGCTTTGCAGGAAGACAAAGTGCTCACCCCGGGTTGGGCTTTGGCCAGGTCAATCACGGCTTTGCTCAAGCCACCATAGCCTTCTTTGGCTCCGCCGCTGTGGCAAGCATCCAAAAAGATCAACTTCTTGCAATTGAGATTGTTCAGCACTTCCAAAATATCGGTTTTGTAATCCACCGATAAATTTTCGTATTTGGGATTGTAGCCACTTTGTAGGATTTTGAACCGATTTTCCACGATTTTCCCATGGGAAGACAAAAAGACAATCACGACATCACTGGGTGAAATGACCTTGTCTTTCCACATGTAGTTCAAGTCGTAAACGGCTTCTTTGATTCCGGTCAGGTTGGTGGTTTCCAGGCTGGTAATTTCCTGCACATGGACGTTGGGATAGAGTTTTTCTATACCGCCCTGGTTGCGAAAAGCCTCTGCAAAATCTTTGGCGTCTTTAGCCGTGTACATCAGGTCGCTATGGGCCGGGCCAATGGCCAGGATGAACAAATTGGAGCGTTGCGGCGCGTATTCGATGAAGATCGGAGCCGAAGGCTTGCCGTCAATGACGACCTCCACCCGGTTGACCCCAATGATCAAGGGGATTTTGTTGCGGTAGGTGTAGGAATAATACCCGGTATCTATTTTTGGCTTAGACAGCTCTTGTTCGTTGAACTTGGAGCCTTCCATTTCCACGCCATTTACCCTTAATTTGAAGTTTTTGGGTTCCAAGCCTTTATCCGATACCACGTTCATTTTGATCTCGCGCTGATTGTTGGAGGATTTTACCCGGTTCCCACCTTCGTTGGGGTCTGGATCTGTCCAAATCGAGAGGGTTCCGCCATTGCCCAATCCACCGCCACTGCGGCCTTCGAGCGTTTTGCGGATTTTTTCTGTTCCTCCTTCTTTTACCACCAGCACAATATTAACCGACGATCCGGTAAACTGCGGTGTTTTGTTGAACAGAAAGTCGATTTCCCGTTTTGATCTGGCTGCGATAGGGCCGATATTGGAACTGGCTGCTGAATTGGCCCGGATGCCCGCGGGTGGTAAAAAGCTGATATCGGTTGCACCTGAATTGGCGTCACCCGTGTTTTCAAGGGTGACCCTCAGCGTAATTTCATCGGAACGGGTACTGGCAAAATAATTGTAAGCAGCGATATGTAGGGAGGCCGGCATGGGCACTCTGGTCACCAATTTGACATCGGTTTCGGTCAGGTACTTGTTGCCAGCAGACACCTTCAGGTTGAAATTGTACTCTCCATTGCTGATGTCTTTGCTGCGTACGGGAATGCGCACCGTTTTGCCACTGCGGTCGCTGCTGACTTGCCCAAGGTAATTGATGGCCCAGTATTCCAGCCGCGAATTGCCCGAACGGTCTTCTACTTCCACTTTGATGTCGCTCAGTTCTGCTCCTGATTTGTTGTTCAAACGGAAGCTCAAGAAAGCATTTTCGTTGCGTTGGATGCTTTGATTGTCTAGAGAGTTCAGTTTCAATTCGGCAATTTCAACGGCGTTCTGATCCCGAATGCCGATGATTGGCGGGTTGTCTTGCTCTGCAAAAGGCAAGCGCCCCACAAAAGCCCCTTTTCCGGGTTCTCTTCCGGCTACTACAATACTTCCATCGTGTAAAAGAGTTGATGCATCCCAGGATTCATTGTTGCCTTCGCCCCAATAGCCAATTGATTCCCGGCGTCCATCGCTGCCAGCCCGGATGCGCAGGGCTTTGGCTGTACGCGCACCAGAACGGTAGGAGTTGGAATTGCCCAATAGGCAGTAAGCTCCGTTGTTGTATTGGATCAAGGTGTTGGCTACGTCAAAATCCCGGTTTCCTATCCGACTTTCCCAGAGCAAGCTGCCGTCTTTGGCAATTTTCAGCAGCCAGGCATCCGCGTCTCCGGCAGTTTGGGTCTTGGTTAGTCCGGCCAGGGCAAAATTGCCATCGCGGGTATTGATTTGATCGAGGGCTTCCTCGTAGTCTTTGCCTCCATAGGTTTGTGACCAAAGCTCTGCGCCACGGGCATCGATTTTGGCCAGGTAGATGTTTTCGCTCTTGCGGGTATTGCCGCTGAATACTGCACCTCCATCGGCGGTAAGGGTCAATCCACTGGGTATGCCGTATTTGTCCCGGCCCAATTGTTTTTCCCAGATCAATTCAAATTTCAAGTTGAGCTTGACCAACCAGGCATCGCCCTCTTTTTGGTCGTTTTTGAATCCGGCCAATACGATTGCCGTTCCGTCCGGGGTGATTTCAATCTGGCGAAATTCATCCTTCCCGGTACTCCCCAGGTATTTTTCCTGCAATTTTTTTCCTTTCTCATCGATCAGCAACAGCCAGCCATCGCGTGATCCCTGTCCGATTGATTCCGTATACCCTGCCAGGATAAAGAACCCTTGGGGGGTTTGGGCTACATCAAAAATGACATCGTCTTTACTGCCGCCAAAACGCGCTTCTTTCACCACTGCTCCGGTGCTATAATTGACAATGGCTAACAGCCCGTCCTTTCCGCCCAGGGTTTGGGTGGTGGTTTCGCCAACCGCGATGACCGAACCATTTCCAGCTTCGATTACCCGATGGAAGCTAGCTCCGGTTCCACCAAAGGTATTTTTCCAATCCAGGCTCACATCTTGGGAAAAAGAGCTGAATGACAACAACATACCGCTGAGCAATACAATAAACTTGTTCATTTTGGAAAAGAGTTTATTAACGCAGAAAAATTAACTTCCCGATTTTGGGTTTTGAATAGGAAGTCGAACGGTTCATTAAAGTGAGCTTCCTATTCAAAAGTCTCTCAAAAAATCGGGAAGTAATTTTTTGCGTCATACTTAAGCTTTTGAAGCCGTCTTTTTTGGGGTAATTTAAGCATTTCCAACGACTTGTGGATATTTTTGCAGCAATATCTACTTCGCTTCCACTTCCAGTAGCAAAGGTACAATATAGCCTTCACTACGTGTCGATGCTTCAAATCCAATTTTACTGGGGTAATAACGAATATCACTGGGCGGAATCGCATGTCGGTTGAGGATTCTTAACAAATGTTGCCAAAAATCTCCCTGGTATTGCGCCAATGCTTGCGCCAACCCTTTAAGATCGTTGATGGGCTGCCTGCTGTACAACACGATCAAACGATCGGTGCCAGGTGTTTCGATTTTGAGTGCTTTGTTGGGCCCTGGGACAACCAAAGTACTGCCCTGATTGAGTACCAGGGCGCTTTCGTTTTGTCCGGCAAATTTTACATTTAATGCTTCCTGACGGGGAAAATGGACGTGGATTTGCCTTTGGGCATCGATGCTCAAGACGTAAAGGTATTCATCGGCTTTTTGGGTATTGACCACCAGTTGGAATAGTTGACCCAGGGGCCAGTCCCGTTTTGGGAGTACATACCGACCGTTTTGAAAACGCACACTGTCGATTTCAAACAGTGCCTGGTTGTTGTAATTGTCGTAACCCGTAAAATGTTGGAATGCGAAGGTGCCGCTCAATTGGGTCAAAGGGCGGGTTTCGGTGGGTTGGCTGCTGGCTTGCATGTTCGTTTGGCCACCAGTCAATTGGATGATGTAGGCATATTTGCAAAACTGGGCGAAGTTTTCGTATTTGACCCAAATGTAGCCCTTGTCACCCCAGTTTTGTCCCCAGGAATTGAATAGTCGGAATGCTCCAGCCCGGTCATCGTACCCCACCACCACCATGGCGTGTCCCCCGGCGGGCGTTACATTGCCGATTTCGGGCCACCAGAATTTGGCATTTTGGAGGTTGTAAAAATTGCGCCGCACGTTCATCCCGACAATCACCGCCTTGAAACTCGCCAGGGCATTTTTGACCTGTTTGACTTTGATCTCAAAACTGGCATCGCTTTCAAAGAGGGTTACAAAATCGCCTACCGCAAAACGATTGGCATTCTGGGCAAGGGCAGGGGCTGGTGTTTTTTGGCAGTCGTTGACGTCAAAGTCAAATTCTTTGGCCAGGCAATCTCCGCGTTCTTTGAGGAAGCGCAGGGCATCGGTCAGGCGGGCACCTTTGTTACAATCCTGCTTGATTTGGTTGAACACAAACAAAGCAGAATGGGCATTTTCATTGATCAGGTTGCGATCGGTACAGCGGTTGTGTATAGCGCGCTGGATGGTCATTCCCGCATAGCCTACAGCCCAACCCACACAGGAGTAGATATCGCCCTGGTGGCGCACTTCAGGACAAAAACTCTCCAGACTTACAGCCAAGGGCAGGCTGGCCTTGCTGTTGATTTGAGCATCCAGGCGTTGGGTTTGGTTGTAGGTGTTTTCGTCGTCCAGGATCAAACCACCCGGAAATTCTTGGGTATGCAATTGGCTTAGGAAAAAAAACAAGCAGAGGTTGAGGAAAAACAGGCGTTTCATTTTTCTATGTTTTGGGTTTGTTTTGGGTGTTAGGTTCGCACAATTTGACTTTTTCTTTTTCCACCACCTTAGGCACCTCAGACACCTTAGGCTCACCTAAGAATTGCATTTAAACCGTACTCAGTTGACTCTTAGGTGCCTAAAGTGCCTAAGGTGGTAGAAAATAAAGCAGCGAAGCTGCCAAGTTAAAACTGTTTCTTAGGCGGAACCACCGGAGCTTGATTTTTCACTGTAGTCTTCCCTGGCAATACCGGATTCTTGCTTTTGGGCGCAGCCCCACCATCCGTCTTGTATTTGAATGGATCATTGATGTTGGAAAGCGTATCTACCGGAGGCATTTTTACCACTGCGGTATCCACCGGAAATGGAACCTGGTTGGCATTGGGGTCGGTAGTTGGTGCTGGAGGTACAGTTGTATTGAAAGGATCCGTAGTCGTGCCCGTGTTGGTGTTGGAGTTGTTGTTGTTCCAGGTAGCGGGGTTCGTACCTGTGTTGGTATTGGTGTTCCATCCTGTATTGTTGGTATTGTTATTGGTATTCCAGCCAGTGTTGTTGGTGGTATTCCAACTGTTGGTTCCATTGGTTCCGTTGGGGTTATTCAGGTTGTTGTTCCAGTTGTTCAAATCTGGGGTAGGAATAGCCGTTGAATTG
This sequence comes from Haliscomenobacter sp., assembly GCF_040403615.1. Classification (NCBI taxonomy): domain Bacteria; kingdom Pseudomonadati; phylum Bacteroidota; class Saprospiria; order Saprospirales; family Haliscomenobacteraceae; genus Haliscomenobacter; species Haliscomenobacter sp. The sequence goes on from NZ_JBBAKG010000054.1 coordinate 18,100, forward strand.
GGATTGGTCTGGATGTCGTGGTATTGGATGTAGTCGGTGTAATGGTCGCCATTGCCTTCTCCCGACTGGACTTCATTCCAATAGCGCCAGCGGTGCGGCTTGACCAAGTGTTGATTCAGGTAATCTTCGGAATACATGCGGGCTTCCCGTTGCATTTGCGCAAAATAAGTGGTGAGTCCGCGAGTAAGACTGATCAATTCAGTGATGATAAACAGGAGTGGGCTGCCGTCTACTTGATCTGCCGTTGCATCGGCTAGGGTTTGTTGAAAATGGCCGGAATAAAATTCTTGCAATTCAATCAGGCGGAGTTTCAATCCATCGGAATACAAGTCTGGCATGCCTTCGATGGATTTCAATTTTTTGGGATCCAGAAAATCCTGTTTGATTCCTTCCAGGATCTTGTTGGCACGTTGAGCGGTCTGGTTGTAGGCCGTGCGTATTTTGGCAAAATCATCTGGTTTCAGTTTTTGCTCTTTGCCAATGACGTTCATGGCGGCACTCTCGGCCTCAAGTTTCAAGTCGTGAAACTTGACCATGAATTCGGTATTCATAAACTTACCCAAGGCTGGGGCGAGTTTTCGATTGGGTTGGGCGCTGAGTACGTTGAGCAGCAGCAAGGTGAAAATGGAGGTAAAAAACGGAGTTTTCATGGCGGTAAATTTTATAGGAAGTGTCCTAAAGGCTTTACTGCGTTCCGGTGCTTGACCTTTTTTTTAAAACAAACTAAATTTCTACAGACTCAACGGTCTTGACCCTGGATTTGTTAATGTTGAATAAACCCAGTCGCCAGGGTTTCCATTTCCACTTGATGATGCTGAGATGCTGTTTTTCGCGGATGGATTCATCGAAAAACAAGACCCCTAAATGCAGCAAATCAACAGAAAGTTTGACCCGCGGATGTTGTTTGATTTTTTGCCAGCATTTTTCCATTTCAGCAGACCAATGAATATCGGCCAGGATAATTATCGATTTGGAGTGAATTTTAGACAAGGCCAATTCAAAATAATGCTCAGAATTTCCCGCTCGATGGTCTCCATCGATGAGCAATAAATCCAGTTGCTTGATTTCCTGGAGAATTTGCGGAAAAACGTCTTTGAAATGGCCAACACGCTGCTGAATATTGGAAATTTCCAGTCTTTGAAAATTCATTTGCGCGACTTCCGCAATATCTGGGCAACCTTCTACCGTAAAGATTTGTCCATTAGGAGCGGCTGTAGCCATATACAAAGTGGAGATCCCCAGGGAGGTACCCAGTTCAATAATTTGTTTAGGTTTGTAGGTCGCCACGATTCTAAACAATTGTTGACCCGTTTCTTGAGACACGGCACTGTACCGTACGATGTTGCGCACAGTGCGCGTTTTTGAGGCATTTACCTTGGAGCCTGCGCCCAGATCGATGATTTCCAAAGGGAAATTGTTGCGGTACAACCGGGCGCGCATGCGCTCAACGTGAGGAAAAGCATAGAAAAGACGCTCATCTTCCACAATATAGTGCACAAAGTCGGCAACAAATGGAGAATGAACATCGTATTTAGTAGCAGCTTGAAAATAAAAGCGCAACCAGCGAAAAAAAAAACGCAGGTGGAAAATGAATAACATCATGCAAATTCAGTTCAACGCTAAAGATATAATTTGCTTTGATCTTTGAATACGCGGATGTTGATCTATTTTTGTTTTTTTCTATTTTGATCAAATAAACCTGAAAATGAATCGCAAATTTTGCTTGATTGTAACTTTAGTTGCAGGAATGGCCGCCAGCAGCATGATGGCTCAGGCGCCACAGAATTGGTTTAACCTGGATCCCTCCAAAGACGGAGTTCCGGGTTTGGGTACAGAGTCGATTTACCAACGTTTGCCCAAAACGAAAAAAGGGAAGACGGTTGTTGTTGCGGTGTTGGACTCTGGCGTAGACTACAAGCACGAAGACCTGAAGGACGTGATGTGGGTCAATGAAGACGAAATCCCCAACAATGGCATCGATGACGACAAAAATGGCTACATCGACGACATCAACGGCTGGAGTTTCCTCGGCAATGCCAAAGGCGAAAACGTAGTGTACGACAACCTGGAAGTAACCAGATTGTACGCAGCCCTGAAAAAACGCTTTGACGGCAAGGACGCTGCATCGATCAGCGCTGCGGATAAGGCTGATTTTGCCAAATACGAATCCTACAAAAAAATTGTAGAAGAAGGCCAGAAAGGGGCAGCAGGTAATTTGGCTCAATTTTCTGGCATCAAGGAGTTGTACGATAAGATGATCAAAGCAATAGGGAACGAAAATCCTTCACTCAATGACCTGAAAGCTTTCAAAACCAGCGATCAACGCATCAATGGCATTAAGCAAATCTTTATTCAGGGCATCGAAGCTGGCGATACGTTTAAAGGCATTGCTGGGCAAATCCTGGAAGCGTATGATTATTACAACGCCAAAGCCAATTACCACTACAACATTGATTATGATTCTCGCAGCATTGTAGGCGACAATTATGCCGACCTCACTCAAAAGAACTACGGCAACAACGACGTGAAAGGCCCAGACTGCAAGCACGGTACCCACGTGGCAGGCATCATCGGCGCCAAAAGAGGCAACAACATCGGAATGGATGGCGTAGCCGACAATGTGCGCATCATGTCGGTTCGCACTGTACCTGATGGAGACGAGCGCGACAAGGACGTAGCCAATGCCATTCGGTACGCGGTTGACAATGGTGCCGACGTGATCAACATGAGCTTTGGCAAAGGCCAATCGCCGAATAAGCCAACAGTGGATGCTGCGGTAAAATACGCACAGGAAAAAGATGTCCTGATCATTCACGCGGCAGGCAACGATGGTGAAAACCTAACCTTGACCAACAATTACCCCAACGACCATTTTGAGAAAAAAGGAAAACCGGGTAAAAAATCTGCCACCAACTGGATTGAAGTGGGCGCAGTGAATCCCTCGATTGGCGAAAACATGGCCGCAAACTTTTCCAATTACAACCAGGAATTGGTAGACGTTTTTGCTCCGGGCGAAGAAATTTATTCTACTACTCCTGAGAATCACTACGAAAACCTCCAGGGTACCAGTATGGCAGCGCCTATGGTAGCCGGGGTTGCAGCGATCATCCGCTCTTACTTCCCTGACCTCACCGCTGATCAGGTTAAGGACATTCTGGTGACTTCAACGGTAAAACAAAACCGCAAAGTCATCAAGCCAGGTACGGAAGATGAGAAGGTAGATTTCAGCACCTTGTGCAAAAGCGGCGGAATCGTCAACGTAGAAAAAGCGGTTGAGTTGGCTGCAAAAACAGTAGGTAAGAAGAAAGGCGTAACCCGCATCCTGGGCGCCGGTGATCTTGCCCCTGCGCCTAAGGTGATTCCTTAATCACGTACATGACGCAGGCAGCTTCGCTGCTTTGATTTCCACCACCTTAGTCACTTCAGACACCTAAGAGTCACCTTAGGCAATACAGTTTGGATTCTAAGGTGCACCTCAGGTATCTTAGATCCTAAGGTGGTGAAAAAAGCAAAGGCAGCGAAGCTGCGCTCTAATAAATAGCTTAAAAACACGAAGGACACAAGTATCAGCCGATGCTTGTGTCCTTTGTGTTTAAATCAAATCACCAATTCTTAAAACCTCGCCGTCAGACCCACCAGGGCATTGAGCCCCAGTACCTGGTAGTGCTCCCAGCGCTGTCTGCGGTTGTTCAGCAGGTTGTTGACCCTTACAAAGACGCCAATGTTGTCGGTCAGTTGGTATTCCCCGGCGCCGCTGACGTCTATCAATGCATCGAGGGTCTTGACCTCATTGTTTACCCCCCTGGCTGGCACGCCATTTTGCAGGTACAAATCCCCTCTGATTTTCAGCTTTTCATCGAGCATGGTCAGTACGGCTCCCACATTCAGGGACAAAGAAGGCAGTTGCCAAGGTTTTTTCTCTCTTTGCAAGTCAAACACGTTTTGGCTGAAAGCCGCAATGATGCCCAGGTTTTCAAACAACTGAGTGGAGATTTCGCCACTGATCGTCACAATGTTCGCCGTGTCATAAACCACGTTGAAACGAGGAATCGAATCCCGATTGCTCACAAACAAAGCCAGGTTGTCCACTTTTTTAAACCCGACTTGTCCACGGTATTTTATCCCTTTGAACTCGCCTTTAATACCCCCGTAAAAGTTGGTGTAGAACGAGTTGCGGATATCGATGCGGGAAGAAAGGAAAGGGTTGTAATCGGTCAGATTGCGGAAATTGTTCTTTTGCAATCCACCTTCAGCGCCAGCAAAGGCAGTAATCAAGTTGTCGACCACATTCACCGATGCTTCCAAATCTGGATAAATGTAGAATTGATCGGCATGAGAAGCGATATTCGCCCCAATTTTTAAGCGGAAACGATCTGCATGAAACCCAAAATTGGGTTGCAGGAAAAAGTTATTCAGGCTTTGATTGGTAGTGTCCTGATAACCCGTAAAATCTGTTCGCAAGGTCAAATTCAACGGGTGCTTTTTGTCAAACCACTTGGTGCCAGTCAGTCCTAGGTTGAACCCGGTTTCGGTGGTTGCGTAGTTGTCGGCAAGCGAATACAAATCCACACTGGCGCTGTAATTGAAATCTGCCACAGTTGGTTCGCTGTTGTAGATTTTCGCCTTGGCGTAAAACGTATTGAAGCGCTGCTTGACATCAGTAGATTCAAAGCCTTTCAGTCCGGGAAAATCGTCTTTCAAATCATTGTAACCGTAGAAATACAGCGTATTGGTTTTGTAGCCAATGTCTCCAAGCACCGAAAAGCCCTTGTCGGTTTTGTATACGCCATTGCCATTGATCTGGGTCGTGCTGAATTTTTGGTTTTCAATATTCTTGCTGTTGTCCGCAGAATAATGATTGAGGTCCACCCCGATATTCAGGTTATCCTTGACCACAAAATCGTGTGAACCATCAAAGTAAAATGCACCTGGAAGACCCAAGCCACCTTGCAAGTAGGTCTTGTAAATGTTGGCAGTAGGATCGCTGCGCCATTCCAATGGCCGGATTTTAGGAGCTGGATAATTGATGTTCAATGGCTTGGCCAAAATGTTGTAAAACTGCCTGCGATTGGCCGTATCAATGGCCGGCAACACAGGTGGTACAACGAAGCGCTCGGCATCAATCAAACGCGCATTGAACTGTTTGATCACGTCTACCGATTCGGTAGGCAGGTTTTTTTGTGCCCAACTGGCCATGCCACACAGCATCAAAAGGGCAGCCAGTACTATATTTTTATTCAACATGATTCTTTTGCTTAAAAATGAAACACTTATTTTTTCAACGCTCCTTAGCGTCCGCCGCCATTGCTTTTCTGAAACTCCAGGGTTTTGGTATCCGGTGTTTTGTTCAACGGAGAGCTGGCTTCAATTTGTTTGTTGATTTGTGCAAGTCTGGCCTTGGCGGTAGTGACCAGTTCCTTGTCTTCATCAAAGTTTTCGAGCAAGGCTTCCAAGGCAGCTTTGGCATTGTAGAGGTCTCCTTTTTCAGCAAATACGTCAGCGAGCAGCATTACACTCTTCGCTACCCAATAAGGATAAGCGGAGCTTTTTTGGTTGGCTTCCAGGCACAATTGCTGGGCGCGATCCAGGTTGCGCTGCTTGTAGTTGATGAAGGCAATGAGGTAACGGGCTTCGGCAGTTTGCTCGTTGTCGCTCGTTTGTACCACTTTTTGCAAGGCGGGCAATGCGTTGGTATAGTCGTTGTTGTCAAAAGCCTGCTTGCCAATGTAGAAATTGGCGGTGGCAATCTGGGCAGCATTGGCGCGAGGATTGGTAGCCACTTTTTGAGCCAAGGCGGCCACGGCTGATTTGTTGCCAGAGCGGTAAGCACTGCGCATGGCACCCAATTGGGCTTCAAAAATCAGGTTTTCATCCGCGGTAGCCCTTTCCAGATCCGAATAGTATTTGAATGCCTTGTTGAAATCCAGTTCGCTGTTGTAAGCGATCACGGCACCTTTCTCCAGGGCTTTTACATAATACTTGCTGGCACCTTGCAGTACGACCCAATCGTAATCCTTGAGTGCAAGGCTGTATTGTTGTGTAGCAACGTAAGAATCTGCGCGGTGGAAATAAGCAGCAGGCAAGTACAGCCCCTGTGCAAAACTACGGATATAGCTGGTGTACCCCTCGATGGCACGGGGGTAATCACCATTTTCGTATTTGATTTCTGCCGCGCGGAAATTAATCGAATCGCGCTTGAGGTTGTCCACTTTATAGCCGGGTACAGTTTCCAAAAACGCAAAATATTCGCCTGGTTTGCCCAAATCTTTTACATAAATTTCTTCCAAAGAAGCTCTGGCCAAATTGGCTTCAGAAGGTTCAGGATTGTTTTTAAACACTTGCTTGTAGTAGTTGATCGCTCCGTCGTAGTTGCCTGCGTTGTAGTTGATCAGCCCAAGCGCCAGGAAACCCTGATTGACCAGCGGCGATTTACCTCGGTACTTGGTTACCAAATTTTGCAGATGGGGGATGGCATCGTTGGCACGACCAATTTCCTGGTAAGTCTGGCCAATGCGCAGCAAGGCATCATCGGCATATTCTGAGCCAGGGAAATCGCGGGTCAAACGTTCCAGCGAAGCAATCTCTTCGGTACGTCGGCCACGCAAACCTTCAATCACCGCCTTTTGGAAAATGGCGTAATCAAAGTTGGCATACTTCCGGTCGATGGCTTCGTTATAATAGCGCAAAGCGTTGTCGTACTGGTTGAATTTGAAGTAAGAATCTCCCAGGCGCAAAGTCGCATCACCCAAGACGTTGTTGGCAATTTTGTCGTTGCGAAACTGACTCCGGTTGCGGTTGATGAGATCTACCGAAGCCTGGAAAAAAGCCCTGGCCCGTTCGTAGTTGTCTTGCTTGATGAAGTTGTATCCCTGGATGTAATTGGCCGTGGGGATCGAAGATTCTTCAGGAAGCTTGCTGATGCTGCGGGTCAATCCCAAAAAGCGATCCATATATTGGGTGCTTTCCTGGTAGTTCTTTTCCCGGTGGGCCACATCGCCCAACCAGTACAGTGCCACCGCTTGCACACTCATGTCGATGGGGTTTTCCAGCGACTTTTGCAAGATTTCGCGGGCAGCCTGATTTTGGTTGTTTTGCAGCAATTGCATGCCTCGATTCACAGCCACCTTTTGGTAAGTTGCCTGCATTTGAGGAGGCAATCCGCCCCCGTTGCGGCGGCGCACGTCGTTGATGATTTCCAGTGCCTGCTGGTAATCACGGTAATTGAGCAGTACATCTGCCAACAAGCGTTGGGCATCCTGGTAGTAGCGGGAGTTGGGTGCAAAATCCTGGAGATTAGCTACCGCTTCGCGCGGCTGGTTCAATTCATAGGCAAGTTTGGCATAATTGAAAGTTGCCTCTTCTTTGATCACCGGATCGAAATTGAAACGTTTGGCGGAAGCCAGTGCGTTGAGGGCGTTGTTCTTTTGGCCTACTTTCAGGTAGCAATCGGCCAGGTAGAACATTGCATTTTGACCAATCGGCGACTCAGCTCCCGACAATGGGCGCAAAGTTTGAATAGCTTTCTGAAAATTGCCAGTTTGGTATTGGGTATAACCAATTTGGTACAACTCCTCTTCGCGCAATTTTTTCGAATTCTCCTGGTAATATTCCAGGAAGGGCAGCGCCCGCTGGTAATTGCCCAACTCAAAATAAGCCTGCCCCACCAGTTGCTGAATCTCTTTCAAATCCCGAACGCCACGGTCGTTGGCTTTGGGTTCAGCATAGGCGATCAGATCCTGGTATTTTTTTTGCGCAAACAAAATTTGAGTCAAATAGTAAGGAATATAAGGCCGATAGGTTGGATTGTTTTCCACGATTTGCAAAGAAGACGCAGCCTGAGCGTAGTCGTTTTCAAAAAAAGAACACAAACCCATGTAATAGTTGGCAGGTGCATAATAATCGCCATCCGCTTCGGAAATCACATCCCGGAAAAAGGATTTGGCCAGGCTGAATTCCTTGAGGGCAAAATTGCCGTACCCTTGCCGAAAGCGCATTTGGGTAAGGGTGCTTTTGGGCATGCCCAAGGTTGGTACTTCGTTGTAAAACTCCAGCGCCTTGGCGTATTCTCCTACGTTGAAGTAATAGTTGCCCATATCCATGAGGGCTTCCTGGTATTCAGGGTCGGGGCGAAAAGAGCGAATGAAATCCATCGTCATCATTTCGCCCTCTTTTAGGCGCAATTCCACGGCACATTTGGCCATGTACAATGCTGCTCTGGACCGAAAACTTTCGGCAGGAGCTTCATTGATGGGTAAAGTTAGGTCGATGGCTTTTTGGAATTCGCGTTTGGCTTTGGCCAATACGCCTTGCTCATAAAGCGCAACGCCTCGTTTGAAAGCTCGGTTGGCTTCGGTGTACACTGCCGTTTGCTGGGCTTGTAGGTATAGGAAGCTCAACAGCAATAAAGGCAATAAAAGAACCTTTTTGATCATCATTTTAGATTGATTATCCGTTATGGTAGTCCCAATTATTGGATGTACCTCCAACGCAAAGAACCAAGTGATTAACTCTTTGAGGGGAGAAATTTATAAAATTTTAACATAATTCTCCTGAACTTAAATTTCAGAAGACGTCACCAATACCGCGCCTTTACTAGTCATATCGACCACAGCACGCTCAACATCACCGGGTTGCAGGTTGACACCACGGCAGGCATCCTGGATCAAATTGACTTTGAATCCCAATTCCAGTGCGTCCAAAACCGTGAATTTTACGCAGTAATCGGTGGCGATGCCCATGACGTACAGTTCATCTACGCCTTGCTCTTTGAGGTAATCGCCCAAGCCAGTAGCCTTGCGGTGGCCGTTGTCGAAAAATCCGCTGTAACTGTCAATTTCGGGATCGGTTCCTTTCACAAATACTTTATAGATGCCGCTGGTATGCAAAGCAGGTACGAATTCGGCACCAAAACTTTCTTGTACGCAGTGAATGGGCCAAAGCACCTGAGACAAACCATTTAAGTCGATGACCTGACCGGGTTTGCGCCAGGGGTGGTTGGCCGCAAAACTGCCGTGATTGGCAGGATGCCAATCCTGGGTAGCCAATACCATTTCAAAGCGAGGCATGAGTTCATTGGCAATGGGGATCAGTAAGTTGCCTTCTTCAACGGCCAAGGCTCCGCCGGGGCAAAAATCGTTTTGTAGGTCAATGAGTAAAAGGGCTTTCATTCGAAAAAATTATTTGTCCAAACAGGACAATTGATTCATGAAAAAATCCAGTTGGTATACTTCGTATTCTTCGTAGCCACTGCTCCAGAATACGCGAATTTTGTCGACCTCGCTTTTTTCCAAAAAGCTCAACTGGTCTTGAGCGATCGGATAATTCACCTGGTAGGTCAACATCTTTTCCTTGAGGTTAAAACTTCCGCGATCCATGGAGCCAGAGCGTAGATTGATGAAATCTCCATTGATCAAGCGAATGGTCAGCACGCTGCCTTTTTCAATAAAGCCATAGGCTTCTTTGGCATTGGGCGTTGAAAAGCTAAACTCCAGGGTCAAAAACCGGTAGCCGCCATCCATGCTGCTCAGGTAGCCTTTGCAGCTCAAGTATTCTTTGTCTTTGAGAAACATGCGCAATTTCTCGTCGGTAAAGCTGAACAGGTGTTGCGCTTCCAGGTCTTTGCGCTGGCGACCAGACACGGGGTCTTTGCCATTAAAAGCATACTTGCATTGCACCTGTTTTTCCAGGCCATAGTAGGGATTGCTTTTTACAAAGTCCTGATAATACGGCGTACTGGGCGCAATGGAAGAGAAAAAATCCGCAGATAGGGCGTCCGCCTTGGGGAAATAAACCTGATTGCTGCGATTGGCCTCTGCGATTTTAAAGACTTCCAGGATATTGCCTTTGCGCGTCAACTCGTCTGCTTTGCTGAGCTCTACTTGCGCGATACTTGCTTCATTTTTGGATTCCACTTCGGTTTTGCGGGCAGCGCTCAAGCGGATGTTCAGGCGGCGCAGGTTTTCGCTTTCTGCGGCTTCTTTACCCGAAATACTGTTGAACTCCTGTTCGAGCTTTTGGCGTTGTTCGGCTGCTTTAACGGCCCTATCTTGCGCGATGTCTGCGGCTTCTTTGGCCAGTTGCACGCGACGGGTAGCAATTTTCAAAGCATCTTGCTCCGTAATTAGCACCGGATGGTCAAAAGGCGTCACCGAGGCTTCATAAACGGGATAATCCGTGCCGCCGCCCGTTTTTTTGCTGAAATATTTCCAACTTCCATCCGGGTACACAATAATTTTTTCGCCTTGGGCATTTTCACGAATGACCTGTGCCGTCAATGACGAGCCAATAAGGCAAAAAAACAGTAAAATTACATGAGTTCTCATACATGTGGGTTTTCGTTGTGAGCCAATCATAATCAGTGACGCAGATTCTCCACAAAAATAACGATAATTACCAGCTAAAAGTGGACAACCGTGCTGTAATTGTATCATTTTTGCAGGATCAACAAAAAATATGCTCTTACTCTTCAAAATAGGCTTTTTACCCATCCGAATTTGGGACTTGTTGGATATCTTGATCGTGGGGTATTTGATTTACCTCATTTACCGTCTTTTACGTGGAAATATTGCGTTTAATATCTTTATTGGTGTGCTTACCTTGTATGTGGTGTACTGGCTGGTGCGCCAATTGGAAATGCAATTATTGTCGGCGGTGCTGGACAAATTTGTCAGCGTCGGCGTGATTGTCATCGTGATTATCTTTCAGCAGGAAGTGCGCAACTTCTTGTTGTTGTTGGGCAAAAGCGCCTTGCAACAGCGCTCTAATGTGCTCGTGCAGTTTTTGATTGGCCGCAATACGCCTGCTGCTCAGGCAGACATGGGCAAAGAAATCGTGGCGCTCAAAAATGCCCTAATGCACCTGAGCGAAACCCAAACCGGGGCATTGATCGTTTTGGCCAAGGGTGCCAACCTGGAAGCCCTGGCTTATGCCGGGGTGGAAATCAACGCCTCCATCAGTGAGCAATTGTTGGAGAGCATTTTCAACAAAACCAGCCCTCTGCACGATGGCGCGGTCATCTTGCGCAAAGGCAAAATCATGAGCGCCGGAGCCGTCTTGCCCGTTTCCGAAACCGCCGATTTGCCCCCAAAAGCAGGTTTGCGCCACCGCGCTGCCATCGGCGTAACCGAACAGCTCAGGGTTGCCGCTTTGATCGTTTCAGAAGAAACCGGCCACATCAGTTGGGCTTACGAAGGCCAATTGACCCAAGATGTGCAAATGGAGGATTTGGATGCTTTTTTGCAAGAGCATTTGTGAGGGGTGATGAAATAGACTTCAAAAAGCAACATCGAATCTAACTTTCAATACAGCCGTTCGGCTGGTTTTGGTCTTTTTAAATCAATCCAAAAGACATGTACTGGTTCATCTTCCTCTCTTTGGCCGTTGGCATTTTTGTCCAATTTTGCAAAAATAAAAAAGAGGTCATTTTTGGGATCGTATTCAGAACTCATCACTGAATAATTTGCTGGTATCAAAGGCGTTTTTGTAATTTCATCCAGGTCAAAGTGGTAGAATCTTCTCAGGTCTTTAAAATTAATCGTGCTATCTCTGTTGGTGTCTTCATCGTAAACAGATGCCAGGTAGTAATTGCGGAAAATGGGTTTGTTATTCAACGTGTCGGTGTACAAAGAAGGATAATACAGTGTATTGATCAAGACCGGATGCTCGAAAAAGTTGTTTTTTTGTCTCGTTTTTAATTGATAATGAGCAATGTTTATTAAACCGCTGCCATATATGGCTTCCAATCCAGGCAAGTAATGGCCGTGCCAGGAATTGTATTCTTCTACAAGATGTTCAGCATAAGAATGATGGAAAAAATTACCGTCAATTGAAGCTTCTTCTCCATTGCTATTGAAATTTAACTTGTGCACCGTGACCAGACGATGTTCAGGATGCCCGGTAAGCAGCACATTACTGGGCCTGCTGATCATGATGTTGGATTTAATCTCTGAACTCGATCCAACCTCATTCTGTGACGGTTCATTGATGCGGATTTCGTTTTGCTGGCTTTTCGGATCAGAAGAGCACGCTGAAAAAAAGCACAGCAAAATGGGAAAAAGGAGGATTTTCATTTTCGATGGTTATTCGTTTTCTAATTTTTTATACGAAACGACAGAAATAATCCATTTTCTGCGAATGATGGAGTTCATAATTTACCACAAATTTACCCTAAATTGTAATCCCAAAAACCAAAAAGATCATGACCTTCACCCATCTCCCGGATTACCAACTGGAGCCCCCTCAACACCAAGCCATTGCTGCACTGCTCCAATGGTGTTTCCCGCAATACCCTCCTGGACGCACCCATTTCCGTCAGTTGCCCAGTTTCCGGATTTTGGCGCACGATGAATCTGGTCAACTTTGCGGCCACATCGCGGTAGAGCACCGCATGGTCAATAATGCGGGACAACTGAATCGAATTTTTGGTTTGGCCGATGTCTGTGTGCACCCCTCTATGCAATCTAAAGGCTTAGGTGCCAGAATGTTGGATTTTTTAGAGCAATTGGCCCATACTTCCCGTGTCGATGCCTTACTTTTAATCGCCCACGACCCTGAATTTTATGCAAAAAATGATTTTCTTGCAGTAGAGAATGATTGCAAATGGCTTTTCGTGCAGGGCGATCAAACCTTGGGCGTTTTGAACCGCCAAATCAAGGGACTAATGGTCAAAATGCTGAATGGTCAATCCTGGCGCGATGGTCAACTCGATTTGTTGGGACATATTTTTTAGCGCCCAACCACAGCGATTTTTTAAATCCACTAACCAAGCATAAATATTGTTTAATGCAAAAGACTCAAGCATTTATCCAACAACACCAAGATCGTTTTTTAGAAGAATTGTTGGATTTGTTGCGGATCGCTTCCATCAGTGCCGATCCAGCCTATAAAACCGAAGTAGCAAATACGGCAGCGTTCGTAGCCGAAAAACTCCGCCTGGCGGGCGCGGATCAGGTGGAGGTTTTTCCCACTCCCGGCCATCCGATTGTATACGGCGAAAAAATCATCGATCCTGCCAAACCGACCATTTTGGTGTACGGCCACTACGATGTACAACCCGCCGACCCACTGGACTTGTGGACTTCCGGCCCGTTTGAACCCGTGATCAAAAAGACCGAATTGCACCCTGACGGCGCAATTTTCGCGCGCGGTTCTTGTGACGACAAAGGCCAGGTATACATGCACGTCAAAGCCTTTGAAGCCATGTTGGCCTCGGATGAGTTGCCTTGCAACGTCAAATTCATGATCGAAGGCGAAGAAGAAGTAGGCTCGGTCAACCTGGGCGCTTTCCTGGAAGCCAACCGCGCCAAACTCGCTTGCGATGTCATCCTGATTTCAGATACCTCCATCATCGACAACCAAACGCCTTCGATTACGGTCGGTCTGCGGGGTTTGAGCTATGTGGAAGTAGAAGTGACTGCGGCCAACCGCGACCTGCATTCCGGGGTTTACGGCGGCGCAGTAGCCAACCCGATCAACATCCTGAGCAAGATGATCGCTTCCATGCAGGATGAAAACAACCACATCACCATTCCCGGCTTTTACGATGATGTACTGATTGTCAGTACCGAAGAACGGCAGGCCATGAACGAGGCGCCTTTCGACGAAAAGCACTACATGGATGACCTGGGGATCGCTTCTGTACACGGCGAAGCTGGTTATACCACGTTGGAGCGCACCTCCATTCGCCCTACGCTGGATGTCAACGGCATCTGGGGTGGCTACATTGGAGAAGGTGCCAAGACCGTTTTGCCGTCCAAGGCTTTTGCCAAAATCAGCATGCGTTTGGTGCCCAACCAGGATCCCGACCAGATCACCGATTTGTTTTCGCGGCATTTCAAAGCCATTGCGCCTCCGGCGGTGCAGGTCGAAGTGCGCGCGCACCACGGCGGACTTCCCGTTGTGACGCCTACCGATACCCCCGAATACCAGGCCGCAGCCAAGGCGATGGAACAAGCATTTGGCAAAGCACCGATTCCCCAGCGGGGCGGCGGCAGTATTCCCATCGTGGCATTGTTTGAGTCCATTTTGGGCGTAAAATCGGTCTTGATGGGCTTTGGGCTAGACAGCGACAACATCCATTCGCCCAACGAGCATTACGGCCTGTTCAACTACTACAAAGGCATTGAAACCATTCCGTATTTCTACCAGTATTATGCGGAAATGAAATAACCCAAAATCGGGAAATTAATTTTTCTGCGTTACTTTACTTCTATTCTTTATTTTTCTAACCGGAATAGTATGACAAAAACACAATTTTGGGGCTTGTGCCTCTGCATTTGCACAGCACAAGTAAGCCTCACAGCTCAAACCGCTTACGACCAAATCGACAAACAAGCCACGGCCATCAACGACAAGGTGGTTGCGTGGCGGCGCGATTTGCACCAAAACCCGGAACTCAGCAACCGCGAGTTCAAAACCGCTGAAAAAGTAGCCGCTCACCTGAAAAGCCTGGGCCTGGAAGTCCGCACTGGCGTAGCCAAAACCGGGGTAATCGGTATTTTGCGCACCGGAAAACCTGGCCCGGTAGTGGGCTTGCGCGCCGATATGGACGCCCTTCCTGTAGTTGAGCGGGTGAAAATCCCCTTTGCTTCTACCGCAAAATCGGATTACCGTGGCGATCAGGTTGGCGTCATGCACGCCTGTGGTCATGATACCCACGTGGCCATGTTGATGGGTGCTGCCAGCATTTTGACGGGTATGAAAACCCAGCTTGCGGGTACGGTGGTCTTCATTTTTCAACCCGCTGAAGAAGGGCCGCCTCCGGGTGAAACTGGTGGTGCCAAACAGATGGTGGAAGAAGGTCTGCTCAAAGACCTGAAAATGAACATCGTTTTTGGTCAACACATCAGTTCCATCATTGAGGTGGGCAACATCAACATCCGTCCAGGTGGCCTGATGGCGGCTGCCGACCGCTTTGTGATCAAGGTGAAAGGCAAACAGACCCACGGCTCACAACCCTGGTCGGGCATCGATCCGGTGACCATTTCTGCTCAGATTGCGCTTGGTTTGCAGACCATCGTGAGCCGCCAAATGGAACTCACCCGCGAAGCTGTGGTAATCAGCATTGGTAAAATCTCAGGCGGGGTGCGCAACAACATCATTCCTGAAGAAGTAGAGCTGGAAGGCACCATCCGCACCCTGGATGTGGACATGCAGAAAGACCTGCACGAACGCATGCGCCGCACGGCCATCAACATTGCCGAAGCTTCAGGCGCTACGGCAGAAGTGGAAATCTTCAGCCACGTACCGATTACCTTCAACAACCCAGAATTGTTCACCAAAATGGGCCCAACCCTGAAGCGGGTTTGCGGAGAAGACAATGTGGTGATCAGTCGCGCCGTAACTGGAGCAGAGGACTTTGCCTTTTTTGCCAACGAAGTACCCAGCATGTTTTACTTCGTGGGAGGCATGCCCAAAGGCCAGGATCCAAAGACCGCACCTGCCCACCACACGCCAGATTTTTATGTGGATGAAAGCGGGATGAACCTTGGCGTACGCCTGTTTTGCAACCTGGTACTGGATTATACGACAAAGCTTAAATAACCGAATCGAATAATTCGTCATTTAAAATAAGTCCAATGCGCAAAACCAAATACACCTTACTCCTGATAGCTGTGCTGCTGAGCAGCAGTATTTTCGCACAGGTCAAAAAATCGCCCGATCGCAAAGAAGGGGATGGGCCTTACAGCCAACTTATTTTTCGGGGCGTAACCGTCATCAATGGCAACGGTGCGCCACCATCCGGCCCGATTGATGTGGTGGTAGAAAACAATACCATCAAGGAGGTCAAACAAGTGGGTTACCCTGGCGTGCCCATTGATCCCAAAGGTCGTCCCCAACTCAAGCCTGGTGGCAAAGAGTACAATTGCGAGGGCATGTACATGCTTCCCGGCCTCGTTGATATGCACGGCCACATTGGCGGACAGGCACAAGGTGCTGATGCGGAATATGTGTTCAAACTCTGGATGGGACACGGCATTACCACAGTGCGCGACCCCGGGGCGGGCAATGGCCTCGATTGGGTGCTGGAACACAAAAAACGCAGTGAAAAAAATGAAATTACCGCACCGCGCCTGGTCGCCTTTTCCTTTTTTGGACAAGGAGCCAAAGATGGCATCAACACACCAGAACAAGCCCGCGAATGGGTGCGTCAAAACGCCCAAAAAGGTGCGGATGGCATCAAGTTTTTTGGCGCTCCTCCAGAAATCATGACCGCTGCGCTGCAAGAAAACAAGAAACTGGGACTGCGCTCGGCTTGCCACCATGCCCAAATGGACGTAGCCCGCTGGAACGTGCTGAATTCTGCCCGCGCCGGATTGACTACCATGGAGCACTGGTATGGTTTGCCAGAGGCACTGTTCAACGACAAAACGGTACAAAACTACCCGCTGGACTACAATTACCAAAACGAACAAGACCGCTTTGAAGAGGCGGGTCGACTCTGGAAGCAAGCCGCTGCGCCTTACTCCGCACACTGGACGAAGGTGATGGATGAGCTACTGGCGCTCGACTTTACCCTCGACCCAACTTTCAACATTTACGATGCCAACCGCGATCTGATGCGCGCCCGCCGCGCTGAGTGGCACGAGGAGTACACTTTGCCTTCGCTCTGGCGCTTTTACATGCCCAGCCGCATATCGCATGGTTCGTACTGGCAAAACTGGGGCACCGAGCAGGAGATTGCCTGGAAAGAAAACTACCGCCTGTGGATGACTTTTGTGAATGAATACAAAAACCGCGGCGGTCGGGTCACGGCTGGATCGGATTCGGGTTTCATCTATCAGTTGTACGGTTTTGCTTTCATTCGCGAATTGGAAATGCTGCGCGAAGCGGGCTTCCATCCGCTGGAGGTGGTCAAGAGTGCCACCCTCAACGGCGCTGAAGCCTTGGGCATGGCCGATAAAATTGGTACCATTCAGGTTGGAAAACTGGCCGATATGCTGATCGTAGAGGAAAATCCGCTGGAAAACCTCCAAGTGCTGTACGGCACCGGTGCCGTCAAATTGACAAAAGACAATGAGGTGGTACGCGTTGGTGGGGTAAAGTACACCATCAAGGATGGTATCGTATACGATGCCAAACAATTGCTGGCCGATGTACGCAAAATGGTGACCGATTCGAAGAAGAAGGAGGATTTTGAGATCGTGCAGCCGGGGAATAAGATCAAGCCTTAATCAGGGCGGGCAGCTTCACTGATTTGGCTTTTTTATCACCTAAATAATGATTAAAGTAAAAGTTTAGCACCCCTCCGAAGGCGGGGTGCTAAACTTTTTTTTTAAAATTACATTCAATTTTTTGTTGGACTTTTTTACTCATTCCGCAATGAATCCAACGGATTACTCAAGGCACTGCGCAGCGCCTGAACACTGATGGTCAGTAAAGCAATCAGAATGACGGAAAATCCGGCAAGAAAGAACACATCTCCACGAATATGGTAGCGGTAAACAAAATCCTCCAGCCATTTTTGCATCAAATACCAAGCCGTAGGAACTGCAATAAACAAGGAAATGAGGATCAGAACCAGGAAGTTTCGAACCAACAATCCCATTACACTGCCTACCGAAGCACCCAGAACCTTACGAATGCCAATTTCTTTGCGGCGCTGTTCAGCCAGGTAAGTTGAAAGGGCAAACAAACCCAGACAAGCCACCACTATGGCTAAAATGGCGAAGTTGCTGAAGATGTAACCCATTCGGCGCACATCAGCATACATTTTGGCGTAACTGTCGTCCAGAAAGGTAGTGCGAATGGGTTGAGTAGGCGCCAAATCCTTCCAGATCGCACTGATCTGTTGTATCGCCTTTTGCATGTCCTGGCCTTTGATTTTCACTGAAACTACATTTGAGCTGTTGCCCAAGACCAGACACATGCCACCAATATTTTCTCTCAAGGATTCAAAATGAAAATCTTCCACTACGCCAATTACCTGATAAGATTGACCTCCGTTGGTAATGCGCTTGCCAAGGGCGGGTGCAAGGTTGAGTTTTTTAGCCAAAGCCTGGTTGATGATCACTCCTTGCGAATCGCTTTTCATGGCGGTGGAAAAATTGCGTCCTTCCACTATTTTCATGCCCAGGGTGGGAATGTAACCGCTGTCAACCTGCCAGATTTGGGTTCCGGAGGAATTGCCTTCTTTATCTTTTCCCGCTTCCCAAAATTCATTGCCATTTCTTTTGGATTCTGCAATTGGCAAATAATCACTGACGGCAACACTTTGTACCATTGGCAATTGTTGCAGACGGTTTTTGAACGCTGGCAGATTATCCCCCAGGGTTTGGGTGCCATTGAGCAACAAAACCTGTTCTTTGTCAAAACCGAGTTTCTTGTGGAGGATGAAATTCATTTGCCGGGTGACGATCAAGGTGCCAATGATCAGTACTATGGAGGTCGTGAATTGAAAAACCACCAGGGCACTGCGCAAATTGGCATTGCTGCTTCCCTTGCTGAGTTTGCCTTTAAGGACATTGATGGGGTTGAAGCCCGAGAGGTAAAAAGCAGGGTACAGCCCCGCCAACATCCCAACAAAAAGACATGCCAGTACCATCATTGGCAAAAACCACCAGGCCAGCCAGGGGAACTGCAAAGTCTTGCCAGAAAGTTGGTTGAAATAGGGGAGGAGTGCCCAGGCCAATAATACCCCCAATACAAATGAAAACCAGCTGAACAACAAGGATTCACTCAAGAATTGCCCAATCAGCGCACCGCGAGATGAACCCACAGTTTTACGGAGTCCTACTTCCTTGGCGCGATTTGATGAACGGGCAGTGGAAAGATTGACAAAATTGATGCAGGCGATGAGCAAAATAAATCCAGCAATAGCGCCAAATAACCACACAAAACGAATGTCGCCGTGTCTCATCCCATCGTGAATCTCGGCAGAATGCAGGTGAATGTCACGGATGGGCTGCAAATACAGGCGTGAAGACCGTTCAACCAACTCCAATTCGGTTTTACTCATCTGCGCACCTAGGTATTTGTGAACAATGACCGAAAACATCTTTTTTTCCAGCTTGGCAATGTCCACACCGGGTTTCAACAGTACATAAGTATGGTAATTGCTGGCGCCCCAGTTGCTTTGTTCGCCGTTGTAAAATTCTACCCCTTTCATGGAGATCAGAAAATCGTATTGCAGGTGCGAGGTACTGGGGAAATTGGCCATTACACCTCCGATTTTTACCGGCTTGTCTTTATTGTCGTTGGTAATGAGCATTTTGCCCACCGGATTTTCGTTGGGGAAATACTGCTGGGCTTTGCGTTCGGAAATAACGATGGTGTTGGGTTCGTCAAGGGCATGTTTGCGGTCACCATAGATCATCTTGATCTGCAAAATATCCAGCAATTCTTGATCTGCGAAGGTAAATCCTTCTTCGTAGGTGTTTTGCGCGGCTTCAATTCGGCGGATTGGATTGCCTCCTCCCGTAAAGAGGCTATTGGGATTGATGCGCGCTACTTTTTCAAATTCTGGAAATTCGTCTTTTAAGGCTTTGGCAAAAGGTGCAGGGAAATCTACCCCCTGACCAGCAAATTCTCCTTCGGTAGTTTCGGCTACTACGCGGTATATCCGTTCGGCCTCAGGATAGTTGCTGTCGTAACTGAGTTCGTCTTTGATGAACAGCGCAATGAGCAAGCAGGCAGCAATGCCGATGGCAAATCCGCCAATCTTGATGGCCGAATACATCTTGTGCTTGACGAGACTACGCCAGGCGATTTTGAAATTGCTTTTGTACATGTCGGATGAAAATTTATAAGTGATCCTGCGGATGGTAGACAATCGGAAAGAGCGCAATACATCCCATACAAAGGCGCGTCGGGCCGCCTTGTATCCATTTGCAATGAGCCGTTTGTCAAACAATTCATAAGCGTCGCCCTGAATCTCCTCCAACAACTCAGACCTACAGTACCATTCCAAAAATCGATCGGCCCAGCGGGGCGGCTCAGGTGAAATGGGAACTTTCATGAAAAGGAAATTTTGGGCGCCATTCCAGGAATTTGTTCCCACAACTTGAGGTAGGTGTCGCGAGATTGCTCCAAGGCAGCACGTCCGGCTTGAGTGATGCTGAACAGTCTTTTGCGGCGGCCACCCCTTTGGGCAGTGGCTTCACTCCATTCGGAGTTGACGTAGCCTTTTTCTTCCAAGCGCCGTAGGGCAGCATGCACGGCGCTGATGTTGACGGCACGGCCTGTTTGTTGCTCAATTTCTTCCATGACCGCTACGCCATACGCATTGCCATGTAGTACTGCAACAAACAACAAAGTAAGTTCTTCAAACTCTCCAAGGTGAATTCTATGCATGGTGATTTCATTTGCAAAAGTGAAACTAATAAATATGTTTCACTTTTGCAAATGAAATGTCGAGAGCAGTTTTAGAATGAATTCAGGAATGAAAATCGTTACTTCCAGTCCGTACCTGATTGAATGGCATCCAAGCCCACAAAACCGATCACCTCAGGGAAAAACAACTTGAATTCGGCGTCCATTTCCTCCCGAAAAACCTGTAAGGTCTCCACCGCCCCTTCCAGTTGATCGGGCATGGATGTCCTGGTTTTCATGCGGTTGAAGGTGTATTCCAGGCCTTCATAAAGGCCGTAGCTGTGGAGCCAATCGGCATCTACCATGCCCTTTACCCGGGGATGGAGGTTGAGTGGGATGGCGGGTAGGTATTGGTGCAGGGCTGCGTAAGCCCGGTTGCGGAAAACTGCAAAATCTTCAGTGGTATAGTTCTTCCAGTTGTGGATCAGGAAATAGTCGTAGTAAACATCCACCAATACCGGTGCATACTTGCGGTGGCGTGGGTACAGCCGCTGGATGCTTTGGCGCACGGCCTCGTGGGCGTCGGTGTATTGATCGATCTGGCGGTGCAGCAAGATGCCCCTACGGATTTCTTCCGGCAGCTCGTTCACTTCCCGGTTGTTGAGGAAGTCCGCCAGAAAGTTTCCCGTCATTAGGGCAGGATCGTCGCCAGATAAGAAAAAATGAGCCAGAAAATTCATAGTAAATTATATCTTTGCCGCGTTTTATGGAACTTCAGAACTTTCGCGCAATATGGGACTAAAATGTGGGATTGTTGGCTTACCCAACGTAGGAAAATCCACCCTATTTAATGCATTGACCAATGCCAAGGCATTGGCGGCCAATTATCCGTTTGCCACCAAGGAGCCAAACATCGGGATGATCACCGTACCGGATCGCCGGATGGACAAACTGGTGGAGCTCATCGGCCCACGTTCGGTGGTTCCGACCAACATCGAAATCGTCGACATCGCTGGTTTGATCAAAGGTGCCAGCAAGGGTGAAGGCTTGGGCAACCAGTTTTTGGGCAACATCCGGGAGGTGGACGCCATCATTCACGTGGTACGTTGCTTCGTAGATGACAACGTGGTACACGTAGATGGCAGTGTCAATCCGGTGCGCGACAAAGAAGTGATTGATACCGAGTTGATCCTCAAAGACATCGATACGGCCGAAAAGCGCCTCGACAAGGCCAAGAAAGCGGCCAAAAGCGGCGGCAAGGAAGAACTGCGGGTGGTAGAGCAAGTGGATAAAATCCTGGCACACCTCCAGGATGCCAAACCTGCCCGCTCTTGCGACCTGGACGATGATGGACAACTCATTCTGAAAGACATGATGTTGCTCACGGGCAAACCGATTCTGTACGTGTGCAACGTAGACGAGGCATCGGTTTTAACGGGCAACGAACATTCCGAAGCGTTCAAAAAAGCTGTCAATGACGAGCCCGCCGAGGTCATCCTGATCAGCGCGGGCATCGAAGCCGACATCGCCGAACTAGAAAGCTACGACGAACGCCTGGAGTTTCTAGCCGATATGGGTCTGGAAGAGCCTGGGGTAAACGTGCTGATTCACGCAGCCTACAAACTGCTCGACCTGATCACCTACTTTACCGCTGGTGAAAAAGAAGTGCGCGCTTGGACGATCCGCAAAGGCACCAAAGCACCGGGAGCTGCCGGGGTGATCCACACCGATTTCGAAAAAGGCTTCATTCGCGCTGAAGTCATCAAATATGACGACTACGTTCATTATGGCTCAGAAGCTGCCGTAAAGGAAGTTGGCAAAATGGGCGTAGAAGGGAAGGAATACGTTGTGATGGATGGAGACATAATGCATTTTAGGTTTAATGTATAGTCTTTAATATCCAAGATTTTTAATTTTCAATGTCCAATATCCAATAATCAATATCCAA
>NZ_JBBAKG010000055.1:0-40096 GCF_040403615.1 Haliscomenobacter sp.
CCTTATTTTTGGTGTTATTGAAGCCTTAGCCTGACGGCCATGGTCTTCAAGACGCGGGGATAAT
The DNA here is from genome assembly GCF_040403615.1 of Haliscomenobacter sp. Classification (NCBI taxonomy): domain Bacteria; kingdom Pseudomonadati; phylum Bacteroidota; class Saprospiria; order Saprospirales; family Haliscomenobacteraceae; genus Haliscomenobacter; species Haliscomenobacter sp. Next base: position 65 of record NZ_JBBAKG010000055.1, read on the forward strand.
GGGAACAAGTCAGAGACTTATTCCAGCAATGCACTTGCGCAAGCGGGCATCCTCTGATGGACACTCACCATTTTCAGATTTTCCGTGAAATGTTGAGTACCCTTTAAAACACCCATTTCAAAAACTCCGGCATCACCTTGCCCCAGGTCGTTTGATCGTGCCTTCCACCTTCTACTTCTCGGTATACGAAGTCTTTCTCTCTTTGATAGCCTTTCTTTTCCAATTCTTCAATCAGGCCAAGCGTATCGTCGATGGAATCGATGATGCCGTTGTTGTTGCGGTCAGAGACCTCGTCTTGCGTACCCGTTTGCAACCAAAATTTAACCGCCGGCATATGAGCATTTTCCCGAATCAGGGCGTGCATGATGCGGTCGGTGGCTTCGTTGTAGCCTTGATCAAGGGCTTTGGAGCGCCACCAGAGTGACCCAGAGAAAACCCCAACTTTGGAAAAAACGGCTGGATGGTGCCATACGATGTCCAAAGCAGACAACCCACCCAATGAAAAGCCTGCGAAAAAGTTATGCTGAGGATCGGACTTGGCCCGAAAATGCGTTTCGATGTAAGGTTTGAGTTCGGTCAATACGAACTGGGTAAACTGTTTGGCGAGATTTCCGCGCCCAGCGTAATCTGCTTTTTTGGCCGTGCCGTACTCCTGAATACGGCGTTCATTGGCGTGAATACCCACCAGGATAAAAGGCTCTATTTCGCGGGCAGCGATTAGTTTTTTCAGGGTTTCTTCCAACAACAAACTCGGGATATCCTGCCCGTCATTGAGGTACAAAACCGGATACCGGCGAAAGCTGAAAGTAGACAATGCAGGATGCATAACCGTGAGTTTGACCACCCGATCCAAGTTTATTGAGTTTAAAACGAGTTCTTTTTTGTGCATACGGATAATAATCTTATTTTAGTCGCAAGCAAATGTAGATATTTTGCGATTTTAGAAGCCCTTTAAAAGAAATACCTTGCAAGAATCCTACCACAAATTCTGGTCTAATCGCCTGGGAAGAGAAATCGAGATGCTGAAATTCGGAAATTGGGGGTATCCCATTTTGCTGTTTCCCACTTCCATGGGTCGGTATTACGAAAACAAGGACTTTAAACTCATTGAGGCCGCACGTGGACTCATTGAGTCGGGCAAGATCAAAATCTACTGCATCGACAGCATTGACCGGGACAGTTGGTACGGCAAACACCTACACCCGGCCACCCGGGTATACAATCATACTTGCTACGACCGCATGTTGAATGAAGAACTCGTACCCTCTATTCAAAAAGAATGCAATGTGAACAAAATCGGGGTGGCTGGTTGCAGTTTTGGTGGCTATCACGCCCTCAATTTTGCCTTTAAGCATCCCGAAAAAGTCGCCTATATGTTCAGCATGGGTGGCGCATTCAACATCAAGCCACGTTTGGGCGGCTATTACGACGACAATGTGTTTTTCAACAACCCACCCGATTACATCCCGGATGCACAAAACAGCCATTTTCATGACATGAAAATTGTACTGGGCACTTCGGAACACGATTTTTGCAAAGGTGAAAACGAGTGGATGTCGCAAATTCTCCACCGCAAAGGGATCAAACATTGGCTCGACATACGCCCTTTTGCCAATCACGATTGGCCCATTTGGCGGCAAATGTTTCCGGAATATTTGTCAAAAATCTGAGCAATAACCAACTTCCTGCTAACAAGAAAACGTTTTACATATGAAAAAAATCGGAATTTTATTCGGTAAAGAGAACACTTTCCCCTGGGCATTTATCGATCGTGTCAATGAAAAAGAAGGCAAGGACATCATTGCTGAGCCAGTTTCTATCGATAAAGTCATTCAGGGTGAAGCCAGTGGGTATTCGGTGATTATTGACCGCATTTCTCAGGATGTGCCTTTTTATCGGGCCGCTTTGAAAAATGCCGCAATGAGTGGCACCGCGGTGGTGAACAACCCGTTTTGGTGGAGCGCAGATGAAAAGTTTTTCAACAACGTTCTGGCCATTCAGGTCGGCGTACCCGTTCCCAAAACGGCGCTACTCCCTTCCTTTGAGTTGCCCACAGACACCAGTGCAGAGTCTTTTCGCAACATGAAAATGCCCCTGGACTGGGACTACATTTTTGACTACATCAAATTCCCGGCTTACATGAAGCCCCACGCAGGTGGTGGTTGGAAAAGTGTGTATCAGGTAACCGATGTGGAGGATCTTTGGAAAAAACACGCAGAGACAGAGCAATTGGTCATGATGCTTCAGGAGGAAATCGTATTTGACGATTACTTCCGTTGTTATTGCATTGGCCAAAAGCATGTGCGCATCATGCCTTACGAGCCACGCAATCCGCACCATTTGCGCTACGATTCTCAGGTAAAAGCACAAGGCCCAGCGGCAAAAAAACTGTTGGCAACCGTACACGATTACGTGATGCGCCTCAACCTGGCCCTGGGCTACGACTTCAATACCGTTGAATTTGCGGTGCGCGATGGGATTCCTTACGCCATCGACTTTTGCAATCCTGCTCCTGATGCCGACATCAACTCCGTAGGTCAGGAAAACTTTGATTGGGTGGTTGAAGCCGCAGCTACTATGGCCATCGATCGGGCCAAAGCAGCCCAACCCGGCCAGATCAACCTTACCTGGGGTACTTTTGTAGGTGCAGGGTCACCAGCTGAGATGGCTGCACGGGCAGGTGTACCCGCAGCGAAAAAACCTGCTGCAAAGAAGACGAAATCTTAACGTTTTATGTTTTGGGTTTTGGTTTTTTTAGCTAACCACAATTTTGCTACGATTGTGGTTAGCTAAAAATCCCAAAACCTAAAACCCACAAAATCAATGAATCATGGATCTTTCTGGTTTCACTCTAGGCATAGAAGAAGAATTTCAGACCATTGACCCGAAAACCCGGGAATTGCGGTCTCACATGTCACGTATAGTAGACGAAGGACAAGTGAAACTCCAGGAACAAGTAAAGGCCGAAATGCACCAGGCAGTGGTAGAAGTAGGCACCGTCATTTGCAAAAACATCCAGGAGGCACGTGAAGACGTGATCAACTTGCGGCGCTACGTCATCGAATTGGCCGATAAAGTAGACCTAAAGATTGCTTCTTCGGGTACCCATCCATTCTCGCATTGGGCCGATCAACCCATTACCCCCAATCCACGCTACGATCAGATCGTTGAAGAATTGCAGGAAGCTGCACGCTCCAACCTCATTTTTGGATTGCATGTACACGTGGGCATCCCCAGTCGGGAAGTAGGTGTGCAAATCATCAACGTAGCCCGCTATTTTTTGCCGCATATTTTTGCCCTCTCCACCAATTCTCCTTTTTGGGAGGGACGCAACACTGGCTATAAATCTTTTAGAACCAAGGTTTTTGACAAGTTTCCACGCACTGGCTTGCCCGAATTCTTCAACAGCGCCAGCGAATACGAACAATATTTGGACCTTTTGATTAAAACCGGGTGCATCGACAACGGAAAAAAAATCTGGTGGGACATGCGCTTGCATCCCTTCTTTGAAACCGTAGAATTTCGGATTTGCGACGTACAAATGCGGGTAGACGAAACCATCGCCCTGGCCGCCGTGATGCAAGCCATTGTGGTGAAGCTCTACAAATTAATGAACAGCAACCTGAGTTTCCGTACCTACGGCAAGCCGCTCATCAACGAAAACAAATGGCGCGCAGCCCGTTATGGCATCGATGGCAAGTTGATTGATTTCGGAAAACAGGAAGAAGTTCCTACTAAAGTATTGATCCATGAGTTGGTCGATTTTGTTGATGATGTAGTGGATCAATTGGGCAGTCGGGAAGAAGTAGAGTACATTTTCAAGATGATGGAACACGGTACTGGCGCGGATCGTCAGCTAAAAGTTTTCCAGGAAACCAATGATTTAAAGAGCGTGGTGGATTATGTGATTGGCGAAACTGCATACGGTCTTTGGTAAATCGATCTGCAAAACCTAACTTTGACGCTTTTTAATCAACCAACTGTGATGAAAACGAACGAAACGATAAAGATCGCGATATTGGACATGTACGACAACTGGGCCAATGAAGGCATGCGTTGTATTAAGCAAATTGTCTCCCGATTTTTAGATCAAGAAGGCAATGGGGGCAGCTTTGAGGTCTTCAATGTGCGGGCAAACAACGAAATTCCAGACCTCGATGCATTCGACATCTTCATTTCTAGCGGCGGGCCTGGCAGCCCATTAGCGGCAGGCACGCAATGGGAAAAGGATTATTTCGACTTTATCGATGCCTTGTTTGCACACAACCACCAACACACGCACAAAAAATACTTGTTCCTCATTTGCCATTCGTTCCAGATGGTTTGTCGCCACCTTGGTTTGGCCGAAGTGAGCAAGCGCCAATCGACTTCTTTTGGCGTGATGCCCATTCATCGCATTGGAGATGGGTACGCAGAGCAGTTGTTTCATGGCTTGCCTGAACCGTTTTACGCGGTTGATTCCCGCGATTTTCAGGTCACCCAGGTCGATGAAGTGCGCATGCGCGAATTGGGGGCTCAAGCGCTTTGCCTCGAAAAAGAACGATTACATATCCCCCTGGAGCGGGCGGTAATGGCCATTCGTTTTTCGCCCGAAGTGTTTGGTACCCAGTTTCATCCTGAAGCCGATTCACGGGGGATGTTGCGCTATTACCTCATGGACGACAAGCGCAAATGGGTCATCGAAACCCACGGCGAGGCCAAATACTTTGAAATGATTGACCGATTGGATGATCCTGATAAAATTATGCTGACCGAAGCGGTCATGATCCCAACTTTTTTGCACCATGCCGCTGAGAAATGCAAAAACGCCATGAACCTCGTTTCTGCTTCCAGTAATTAAATTTCCCAAAACAATTTCCAATGCTTCCAGAAATACGCCAACGTTACAATGCTGCTTTTTCTACCGAAACTTACGAGGTCTTTGTAGCGCAAGTGAAAGAGGATTTTCCAAATACCCTGGAATTCCGCATTGCGGAAACGCCCGTATTCGTTCCAAAAGCATTGCGAGACAAGTTGGTTCAGGCAGGTGAAGACATTGTAGACGTGATGGTGCAACCCGATTTCAAAGCGAAAACCGAGCGGGCTATTCCATCCGATCAGTATGTACCCAATGAACCAAGCCATTGTGCTTTGTTGACCCTTGATTTTGCGGTTTGCAAAGATGAACAAGGAGAATTCACTCCTCAACTCATTGAAATGCAGGGCTTTGCCACTCTTTATGGCTTCCAGGCGTACATTGGGGAAATGTACAAGCGCTTTTTTTATATCCCGACGGGGTTCAATCAGTATTTTCACGGCCTGGATCGGGAGGGTTATATCGCTGAATTAAAACGGGTGTTTATCGGAAATGGAGCAGCGGAAAACACCATCTTGCTGGAAATCTATCCGGAAATCCAAAAAACCAGAATCGATTTTGCGGTAACCAAAGATATCCTGGACATAGAAACGGTCTGCTTGACCAAAGTGCGCAAGGATGGACGACAATTGTACTACGAAAAAGTCGGACGCCGCATCGACATTCACCGCATTTACAACCGAGTAATTGTGGATGATTTACTGCATTATCCCGATTTGGTTACCGAATTCAAATTGACTGATGATGTGGAGGTAGAATGGATTGCGCACCCCAACTGGTTTTTTCGCGCCAGCAAATTCACTTTGCCGCTTTTGAATAGTCCTTACGTGCCCAAAAGTTACTTTTTGCACGAACTCACTGAATATCCGCAGGATCTGGAAAATTACGTACTCAAGCCGTTGTTTTCTTTCGCGGGCTCAGGGGTGAAACTCCACATCAGCCAGGAAGACCTGGATGGCATACCCGACAAAGAAAATTACCTCTTGCAGCGCAAGGTCAATTACGAGCCCGTGGTGGAATCCCCAACGGGAGGGGTGAAAGTGGAAATCCGCTTGATGTACGTTTGGCACCCTGACGAAGCCCGCCCCAAACTCCTCACCAACCTTACACGCATGAGCAGAGGAGAGATGATTGGCGTGCGGTTCAACAAAGACTTTGACTGGGTCGGGGGCAATATTTGCTTTTTCGAGCAGGGGTAAATCACCTCCACTCAAAGCGGCAGCGTCTCCACATCTTGCTCCGACCACGCTACGATTTTGCCATTGCGTACCCGCACCCATTTCCAGGCAAAAGCCAAGCCTTTTTGCGTTTCAAACCGCAGCTTCCAATTCGGGTATTCGCTGGGATCGGCAGCCAAGCCTTTTTCCCAATCCCAATTGCCCAGAATGGGCAGGCTGCCAACGATGTACAACTGTTCGCCAAATTCGGCGGGGACGTAGACCTTTAATTCAACCGTTGTTGTTGTCGAAGGCTCCAGGCTCAATGCCGGTTTTAGCCAATATACCCCGTAAGGTTCGATGGACAAATGGTTGTTGATAAACTGGAGGCCGTGCTGGCGCAGGGTTTCAAAATAAATGCCCTTTTGCCATTCTGGTGGCAAAATATTGATGCTCATTTGTTGGGCATTGCGGCTCAGGTTGGTCACCAACAATAGTTTTTGCCCTTCGTAATTGCGCTCGCATAAAAACAGGGCATCGTTGTCGGGGATGATGATGCGGTCTATCGAACGGCTATGCAAGGCTGCCGACTGGCTGCGGGTTTGGATGTAGCGGCGGTGCATCGAGAAGATCCGCTCTTCGGGTGTTCCTTGCTCGTGAATGCGGGCGGCTTTGGCCCAACTCATCGGTGGCCGGTGCACCCAGCGGTTGTCGCTGGCCTTGAGCGGATCCAGCAAATAGGAGTAATCGTTGAGCTGCCCCACTTCATCTCCTGAGAAAATCAATGGTATCCCGCGCATGAAAAAAATCACGCCATTCATTGCCTCCAATCGCTTGATGGCCAGATCTATTTTGGATGCATCGGCTTCCACCAGGGCTTTTTGCAAACCCGTCAAAGCCGCTGCCGTACCAGAAGTGCGCGCTTCTCCGGTTTGGCGGTCGCGCTGAAACACATAACCTTCCGCATAACTTTGAGGCAATACCCCTGCGTAAAAATCGGTGCAATAGTTGCGTGTTCCCCGTCCACTCTGTCCAACTGCGGCGGCATTTTCGTCCGAAATTCCCCAGCCAATATCATCGTGGCAACGGATGTAATTGATCCAGGTCGCTTCTTTGGGAATGGCAGGCAAAAGCGAAAGCGTAGTGCGCAACAAATGGGTATTCTCGGCGGCCAGGGCTTGCCAAAGGTGGTTCATCAAAGTGGCATTGTAGCCTATTTCACAAACTTTGCCTTCCAAACCGCCACTCCCCAGGTAACGGATGATGTCTTCAGGAGCAACGATTGCTTCGGATTTGAACAAAACCCCAGGCGCCACCATGCGTACCAACGCACGGTAAGCTGCCAGAATGAGAATGGCTTCTTGTTGGTTTTGACAATTGGTGTCCATGTTTTTCCATAAAAAAGGCACGGCGTCCAGGCGCAACACATCCACCCCAACGTTGGCCAGGAAAAGCATTTCCTCCAGCATGGCTTCAAAAACATCGGGGTTGCGGTAGTTCAAGTCCCACTGAAAATCGTAAAAGGTTGTCCAGGCCCATTTCTGGATTTCGGGTTGCCAGGTGAAGTTTCCAGGTGCAAAATCAGGAAACACCTCGGGCAAACTGCGTTCATAGGCATCGGGCAAGGTACGGTCATCGAACAGCAGGTAAAAATCTTGGAAATGCGGGTCGCCTTTTAATGCAGCCTGTGCCCATTGGTGCTCGCGGGCAGTGTGATTCATCACATAATCGATCACGAGTAGTACGCCCTCTTGGTGCAGGTGGGTGGCAAGTTCCCGCAATTGCTCCATCGTCCCCAGGCGTTCATTGACTTCCCTGTAATCGGCTACCGCATATCCGCCATCATTGGGGCCTGAGCGGGGCTTGAGCAAAGGCATCAAATGCAGGTAGGTAATGCCCAGTTCTTTAAAATAACCAATATGTTCGAGAATTCCTTTAAGATTGCCAGCAAAAAGATCAACATACAACATCATCCCAACCTGATTGGGTTGCTGAAACCAATCCGCTTTCCCCTCTCGTTCTGCGTCGAGGGCCTTTAATGCCGGCAAACGTTCTTGATCAACGGTGGAAAGGATATCCATCAGGCGTTCAATCCGCGCTGGGCTGGCATCAGGATACAACACACGATAGCTGTTCAGAAAGTCATCCATATACAGGCGACTTCTGCACTCGATTGTTTTTGCTAGTTTCATACATTAAAAAAATAAATTGGTACACACCAGAGCACTAGGATGCACAGAACGCCAAAATTAAGAATAGGTACTGGTTGAGAAAATTTTTTTTCAACATTTGAAAGCCAAATTTTCTTTGGTGAAAAAAGTAGATCAATTCATTTTTGACTTTTTGCACACAAACCCAAAGCCAGAATGCCCAAATGTATGGGGCTGGTTGTAGATTTATGTCCAAATTCGAAACATCCATCACCTTATGAGGCATCGTTTACCCGCAGAATGGGAACCCCAAAGCGCGATTCAATTCACTTTTCCCCACGAAGAAACCGATTGGGCAGATATGCTGGAGGAGGTTTTGCCCTGCTTCATTGAAGCCATTGTTACCATCAGCCAACACGAAAAAGTATTGGTGGTATGCAAAAACCAGGAAGAAATCAGGCCTTTGCTTCATCAGGCAGTACAAACAAACCTCATCCTGATTGAATGCCCCAGCAACGATACCTGGGCGCGCGACCACAGTGGCATCACCATTTTTGAAGGAGACCAGCCCGTAATTCTGGATTTCGTATTCAATGGTTGGGGCTTAAAGTTCCCTGCCTATCTGGATAATTTAATCACAGGAAAATTGCAGCAGCAAGGTGTATTCAAAGCGCCCCTACGCCATGGTGGTTTGGCACTGGAAGGAGGCGCACTGGAAAGCGACGGTGCAGGTACTTTGCTGACTACCATCGAATGTCTGCTTTCGCCCAATCGCAACCCACACCTGAATCAAGCCGAAACCGAAGCGAAGTTAAAAGAATTGTTTGGGTTGGAGCGGGTACTCTGGTTGCACCACGGCTACCTAGCCGGAGACGATACCGACTCACACATCGATACCCTGGCGCGTTTTTGCAGCCCGGACACTATTGCCTACGTGCAATGCCTTGATCAAACCGACGAACATTATGCAGCATTGCTAGCGATGGAACAAGAACTCCAAAGCTTCAAAACTACCGTAGGCCAACCTTACCACCTGATTCCGCTGCCCATGACCGAAGCTTGTTATGCCGCTGATGGCCATCGTTTGCCCGCTACCTACGCCAATTTTTTGATCATCAATAATGCAGTGCTGGTGCCAATCTACCAAGTCCCTCAGGATGAACTTGCCCTGGCCCAACTAAAAAAAGCTTTCCCCCAGCACCAAATTATTCCCCTCAATTGTAGGGCATTAATCGAACAACACGGATCTTTGCATTGCATCACCATGCAATTTCCGGAAGGGGTGATCTAAACAACCCTTACCCAACCCATGAATTTATTCGTGGGAGGCACAAACCATAACCCAACCCACGAATTTATTCGTGGGGGATAAGCAAAAACATGAAAATAGGCATCGTACAACAAACCTGCTCCCCCCAAGTCAGCGACAACATCGCCAAAAGCCTCGCTGGCATCAAAGCCTGCGCCGAACAAGGGGCAGAGCTAGTAGTCTTGCAAGAGCTCCATTGCGGCATCTACTTTTGCCAAGCCGAAGACGCCAGCATGTTCGACCTCGCTGAACCCATTCCTGGCCCGGCCTACCACACCTTTAGCCAGGCGGCCAAAGAAAACCAGGTGGTATTGGTGAGTTCCCTTTTTGAAAAAAGAGCACCTGGCATTTACCACAACACCGCCGTGGTTTTTGAAAAAGATGGCACGGAAGCAGGTCGCTACCGCAAAATGCACATCCCTGACGATCCTGCCTATTACGAGAAATTCTATTTCACTCCGGGAGACCTGGGCTTTACCCCCATTGCTACTTCAGTTGGCAAACTCGGTGTATTGGTATGCTGGGATCAGTGGTATCCCGAGGCCGCTCGTTTGATGGCCATGCGCGGAGCAGAAGTGCTCATTTACCCCACCGCTATTGGCTGGGCAGATAGCGACACCGCAGAGGAGCAAAGCCGTCAATTCGGAGCCTGGCAAACCATCCAACGTGGCCACGCTGTAGCCAACGGATTGCCCGTCATTGCGGTCAACCGTACGGGTTGGGAAAAAGATTTTTCGGGAGTGACTGGAGGAATCCGCTTTTGGGGACAAAGTTTTATTGCCGGAGCGCAAGGGGAAATTTTGTACAATGCCCCTGTTGATGAAGCAATAAATTACGTACTGGAAGTAGACAAGTTGCGCACAGAACAAGTACGCCGCATGTGGCCATTTTTCCGCGATCGGCGGATCGATGCCTATGATGGCCTGACCAAGCGATACCTGGACTAATCGAGGGAGATTTTAAATTTTAGATGGATCGAATGACTTTGGCGGGTATCCCATAGGCTACCACTCCAGCTGGAATGTCTTTGGTAACAACCGAACCCGCACCGATCATGCTCCCCTCTCCTATTTTTACCTTATCCAGCACCGTTGCGCCAGCACCGATGATCACGCCTTTGCCCAGGTGGCAGATTCCGGCAATGTCTGCACCGGGATTTATGCCTACAAAATCTTCCAAAATGGTGTGGTGGCCGATGCTTACTTTGCGGTTGATGGCTACAAAATTACCGAAATAGGTTTGTGGACCCACTACCGAAAGTGGACCAATGTACAGGCCCTGTCCATGTTGGAGGGTGGGAGCGCAATAGGAAGTGGGGTGGATGGATGGGCAATACCGATCCGCGGTAATTCCATATTGCGATTCAAAAAATTCAAAAATTGCGCTGCGGCTTTTGCCCACCGAACCTACCAAACAAGGGATATTGGGCTCAGGCTTCCACTCGCTGTGGTCTTTTTCAACACATTGGATACCCGGGGTATCATAGGGAAAGGCCAGAGAATCATTTTCTTCGGCTAGAATATTGGCGATGATCTCGACGGAAATGGATTGACCCGGGAAACAGGCGTACAAATTGTCCAGCAACATGGAAACGGCATAATTGCCTTGGCCGAGAATGTAAAACCGCAATGAGGGAGAGGGAGATTCCTGCATTATATTGAGTATTGTATCCGAACCTATTGACCAGCTTTTCTAAATTGATTGTAAAAACCCATTTCGCCAAACTCAGCAGGTGTCATCATCGGGCGTTCAAAGACCGCAGCCAATTCGTGGATTCTTTTGAGCAGGTTGAGATTGGTTGCTTTTTCTTTGCGCTCGTTGTCATAGTAGAGGTTGTCTTCCAGGCCAATGCGTACTCCACCTCCGCTGGCAATCGCGATGGCGTTGGCTGACAATTGTTGTTGTCCAATTCCACCCAAGGCCCAAACAGCATCGGAAGGCAATTGCGCCAACAAAATGCCGATTTCGGCCAAATTGGTTTGCATGCCCGCAATGTTTCCCAGGATGATGTTGACATAATAAGGTGGCTTCAGAATGCCTTTGCGAATCAGATAATGCCCGTAGTGCAGCATGCCCAAATCAAAGACTTCCAACTCTGGATGTACTCCTTCTTCCAGCATTTTCAATGCCAGTTGCTGAATCATCTCTGGCGAATTGGTACTGGCTTGGGTTGTAAAATTCAATGAACTCAGCGTTAGACTACCCATATCTGGTCGGAGTGCCAATACCTCCGAACGTTTTTCAAATACATTGTAATTTCGACCACTCAAGGATGCACAAAGCACCAAATCTCGGCAATGCTTGCGAATGCCTTCAAATATCGATCCATATATTTCTGATTTCCAGGTTGGGGCACCATCTGCTTCATCCCGGGCATGCAGGTGTACCAACGTAATGCCTATTTCGTAAGCTTCATGGACTTGTTCAACAATTTCGGTTACGCTGATGGGGATAAATGGAGTCATGGCCTTGGTAGGCACCATTCCTGTGGGCGTAAAGTTGATGATCAATGGGTTACTCATAATTTGTTGATGCCTGTTTCTCAAAAGAAAGTTCTAATATAAAAAATACCCCAAGCGAAGACAAACTTCACTCGGGGTATTTAGGATTTTATTGAAAACAGAGGACTATGCCTCCGTCAGTACTTTGGTCACCAGGCCAGCAGCTTCACCCAATTGGATGGCGGAGTAAACCTTGAGGCCAGACTCATCAATCATTTGCTTGGCCACATCAGCATTGGTACCTTGCAAACGAACAATGATGGGCACATTGATGTTGCCCATGTTTTTGTATGCATCAATCACCCCTTGGGCTACGCGGTCACAGCGTACAATTCCTCCGAAGATGTTGATCAGGATCGCTTTTACAGCAGGGTCTTTCAGGATGATTTTGAAGGCATTTTCTACCCGCGCAGCATCGGCAGTACCACCTACGTCAAGGAAGTTGGCAGGTTCGCCACCTGAAAGTTTGATGATGTCCATGGTGGCCATAGCCAAGCCAGCACCATTTACCATGCAGCCTACGTTACCGTCCAGTTTCACGTAGTTGAGTTCAAATTCTTGTGCCTCTACATCGGTAGGATCTTCTTCGTCCTTATCGCGCATTGCGTCCAGGTCAGCGTGGCGGTAAAGGGCGTTGTCGTCGATGGTCACTTTGGCGTCCACAGCCAAAATGCGGTCATCCCCGGTACGCAAGCAAGGGTTGATTTCAAACAAGGAAGCGTCGGACTCAACGAATGCAGTGTACAACTTGGTAATAAAAGTGGTAAACTCTTTAAAAGCTTTGCCACTCAAACCCAGATTGAAAGCAATTTTGCGCGCCTGAAAACCTTGAAAACCAGCAGCAGGATCTATCCACTCTTTCTGTACTTTTTCTGGTGTGTGTTCTGCCACCGCTTCGATGTCCATTCCACCTTCAGTAGAGTAGATGATCACGTTGCTTTTCTTTTCCCGATCCATCAGGATAGAAACGTAGTATTCCTTGCAGGCGTCAAAGTCTGGAGCATATGAATCTTCCGCGATCAACACTTTGCGCACCAGTTTACCAGCGCCTTCCATGCCACCCGGAGTTTGGGGCGTTTTGAGCATCATGCCGATGATGTTGCCTGCATGGGTTCTAACATCGTCCAGATTTTTTGCCAATTTGACGCCACCACCTTTGCCGCGTCCTCCCGCATGAATCTGGGCTTTGATCACCACTACACTATTGCCAGTTTGCCCCTGGAGGGTAGTATAAGCAGCTTCTGCCTCTGCTACAGAGGTTGCCAAAATGCCATTCTGTACCGCTACTCCATAGCGCGTCAGGATTTCTTTGCCTTGATATTCGTGAAGATTCATAACAAATCGATATGTGTTTTTGGAGGATGTTTGGGTTCTGCTCAAAAAGCGATCAAATCTACACATCTAAAGTGTAAAGGTGAAAGAGAGAAGAGAAAAAGTTGTAAATCATTTGGAACTTCTATTCACAAACACTTTGCTCCAATGCCAATTGATCTATTTTTTCACAAACTGCTCCTTCAATAAACAAAGCGCGATGGTGTCACCTACGCTGAGTTTGCGCTGGATTTTAATTTGCCGCAAATGATCTAATTCACTCATCGATTGGGCAAATAAATCAACCGAAGAAACCATTGATTTGGAGGTTTGATAAATCCGGTAAGGCAGGCCAATTTCGTGCTTGTTTCCTTTGGGACAAGCCAACTTCAAACCAACCGGAGCCTGGCCAATGGCCAGGGTATCGCCTTCAATTTTGTAGGAGCCACTCACCACCTGAATTGCCTCGGCGGGGCCATAAAACAGCGCCAGTTCTACCTCATTTTCTCTGAATTCGATGTAAGGCTTTTCCAGATCCGGGAATTGCCCACAGTCAAAGAAAGTCGTACCAAATTGATCCTTGTCGCAAAATGGCATAAATTGAATTTCGCCAATTCCCGTTTTACCTGCGGTCACTTCCCGAAAAGTGCCCCCATTTTCCACTCGAAAAAAATCAAAGGTTTTGTTATCAATGCCTGCATATTCATATCTGCCCAATTCCAGATCAGTATTTGAGTTCGAATTGCCAATGATAACCACTGCCGAAAAAAGAGAAATAAACAAAGAGATACCGTACATCATTACTTGTTTAAGCAGGAAATTAAACACGAAGTAGCCTATTTGTACCGATAATGCCATTTTATAGCGATAAAGCCATCTCCGATAAATTTTATAGCAAGCGAGGAGCAAAATTCAGTTGTATTTGTTTTGCGCAAACTTCTTGAAAATTTATTGCACAACAAACTTTAAGCGCGGTTTTTTCCAAAAACATTTTCTATTTTTAGCGAAAATTCGCTAAAATTCAATTCCAATGGCTGCAACCCGTCAACAATACCTGGATAAATTGCGCAACCCATTCTTGCTGAAGCTTTTTTTTCTGCAAAAACTCCCAAGCTTGTTATTTTGGCGCGTGCAAATCAAATCGATTACCCCAGAGCAGGGGCAGGTTCGGATTCCTTATGGTTGGCGCACTCAGAATCCTTTCAAGTCGACATATTTTGCGGCACAATGTGGTGCTGCTGAATTTTCAACCGGCTTATTGGGTTTAATCGCGTTGACTGAAAAGTCCCCTTGCTCGATGTTGATCGTGGGCATGGAGGTGCAGTTTGTCAAGAAGGCCACCTCTTGGGTTACCTTTACGTGTGAAGAGGGCGAAGCAATTCAGGTGGTAGTACAGAAAGCCATCGATACTGGCCTACCACAGGTCATTACGGTAAGTTCTACCGGAATACAGGAAGACAACGGCGCGGTAGTGGCTAAAATGAGCTTTACCTGGTCTTTTAAGAAGAAATAGTATTGTTGTTCGTTTGAGTTCTGCTATTTTTGCTGCGTCATTAGACTGCTTGCAAGGGGCAAGCTGTTTTTCCTTTCCATACCAAATAAAACATATTCCAAATGATCATTGGAGTACCAAAAGAAATCAAAACCAATGAAAACCGTGTAGCCCTCACACCAGCGGGTGCATTGGAGTTCAGCAAAAGAAAACACACCGTATATGTACAATCCACGGCTGGAGAAGGCAGTGGTTTTGACGACGATGAATACGAAGCTGCGGGCGCAAAAATCATGTCAACCATTGAGGAAGTCTACGCCGTTGCGGAGATGATCATCAAAGTAAAAGAGCCCATCGAGCAGGAATGGCCGCTGATCAAGCCCGATCAGTTGTTGTTTACCTATTTTCACTTTGCATCTTATGAGCCTCTTACGGAAGCCATGATCAAAAGCAAGGCGATTTGCCTGGCGTATGAAACGGTAGAATTGAGCGATGGTTCTTTGCCACTGCTCATCCCCATGTCGGAAGTAGCTGGCCGTATGGCCATTCAGGAAGGCGCAAAATACCTGGAAAAGCCGGTCAAAGGGCGTGGTGTATTGCTTGGCGGTGTTCCCGGAGTTGCTCCTGGAAAAGTGTTGGTGCTTGGAGGCGGTATTGTGGGTACCCAAGCGGCCAAAATGGCTGCAGGTTTGGGTGCAGAAGTATCCATTCTCGATATCAACTTACCCCGTTTGCGTTACCTGTCAGAAGTGATGCCTCCCAATGTAAATACGATTTTTTCGAATGAATACACCATTCGGAAGATGATTCGGGATCATGACCTCGTCATTGGCGCAGTATTGATCCCTGGTACCAAAGCCCCCAAACTGATCACGGCGGATATGCTCCAAACCATGCGCCCAGGTACGGTATTGGTCGATGTGGCGGTTGACCAAGGGGGCTGTTTTGAAACAACCCATCCAACCACCCACGATAACCCAACCTACATCATCGATCATGTAGTGCATTATTGTGTAGCCAACATGCCGGGAGCGGTGCCTGCCACTTCTACGCTGGCATTGACAAACGCCACGCTACCATATGCCTTGCAATTGGCCAATAAGGGTTGGAAGCAAGCTTGTCAGGATAATTTGCCTTTGCGCAAGGGCTTGAATGTAGTCAGCGGAAAAGTTGTCTACCAAGGCGTTGCCGATGCCTTCAATCTGGATTACACGAATGTGGAGGATGTAATCGTTTAAGCAAGCTTAAAAAAAAACCACGGAGAGAATAGGATTTCTCTCCGTGGCAATACCCAAGTGTACTTGGGATTTCAAGTTTATTTTGCTCTTACCAATTGTCCATTCTGATCCTCTACAACAAAAGCTCCGCTGAAACCAGCCTGTTGAACCTGAGGGAGCGCACCGAAAGCATCCGCTGCAGAATTGTAGCAACACAATAATTTTATGGTCAGATCTACCCGTGGCCGATCCAACACTGTTCCCAAACCAACCAGTTTACTGCCGTTGAAAGAACGAGGATCGCGGTAGGCGCCCAACTGGATCATAAAACGCCCGGAGGAATTCACCGGTGGATTCACTATTGGTGGGGAAGGATTCCAGGGTTGTGGATTGGGGTTCACATTAGGATTCGATTGGTTATTTCCAAATGAATACCCATCATCGGTTACAATAAATGCACCGGGATAAAGTTGCTTCACTGCATCCAATTGACGCTGGGCTTCATCCCGGGTAGGAAAATTGCCAACTTTGATCTTGTTTTTGCCTGCTTCGCTTTTGGCGTAAATGCTACCAAAACTTTTCAGGTTATTGAATTTAGTCAAATCCGGTTGACCCACAACAGAGGAAACCTGAATGGCAAAACCCGGTCTTTCTAACACCTGTCCGCCAGTATTGTTATTGCCTGGATTGTTCACAGGTTTGGTATTCGGGTTGTAGTTGGTATTGCTGTTAAATGGCATCATGTTCACTATGCCCAAGAGGGTACGATCGGCGCCGTTCAATACATTCACATTTCGGGTTTCGTCATTGAAATTTTGTGCCGTAAACGTGATCACATAGGGCGTATTGCGAGCCAGACTCAGGACATAATTTCCTGAATAATCGGTGCTGGTACGGGTAATATTGCCGGTGTAAGTATTGCGTGCAGCAATTTGCACACTGGGAATGTATTCGCGACTGGCACTGTTCGCTACTCTTCCGTAATATTCTTCGCCTGCTTTGGTCAACGGAATTTCGATGTCGCGACTAGGGGAAAAATATGCCGATAAAGGCCCTCGCAATAGCATGTAGCCATCGGCGCGCACCGTCACTTCACACTCCGTTCCTGCTCCCACGGGCAATTCTATGTATCCCTGCGCATCGGTTTGCAAGATGTAGTTTGAGGAACCGCGCAAGCAATTGGTGAGGTCTACCGAAGCATTTGGCAATGCGATTCCATCTGAGCCACTGAAGACGCGGATGCGGGTTCTGCCGGTGTTGTTTGCGGGGAAACCGCCATTGTTGTTGTTTCCAGCAATGGGAATGCCACCCTTTACTACCCGATAGATGTCTTCCAGACCTTTGCCTCCGCTGCGGTTGGAGACCAGGTAACCAAAATTGCGGTAGCCATCCATGATCATGCCGTAATCGTCACCAAAAGAGTTGACCGGTTGCCCAAGGTTGGTCGATTTGAGCCAGCGGCCTTCGCCCTGCTCTGCCATAAAAACGTCAAATCCACCAAAACCTAGGTGGAAATCAGAAGAAAAATACAAGTTCGTTCCGTCAAAATAAGGGGTAATTTCATCTCCAGGCGTATTGACGGCTGGGCCCAGGTTGATCGGTTTAGTCCAGGTATTCGCTTCTTTATAGGAAATGTACAAGTCCCATCCGCCAAAACCACCTTCGCGGTCGCTGGCAAAGAAAAGCGCGTTGCCATCAGGAGTTAAGCAAGGAAATCCGGTTTTGCCTTTGGTATCATTGTACTGATAACTGCGCTCATTGTACCAAGATCCATTAAAGTTGACCTCGGCAAGAATAATGCTCAGGTCCATTCCTGATCCAGGGATTTGTCGCACACCCGCTGTAAAATTGTTTTTGGTGGTTGCCGCATTGCGCCCATCCGAAGAAAAAGTTGCCGGCCCGATGCTGAATTCACTGATGCCCGGGCGCACTACAACTGCGGATTGCACTGATCCATCCGTACTCATCACCGAAGTATACAAAGAGCTACGGTTGGCGCTATAGGTTTGACCTTCTGTGCGCAAAGAGGAAAAGATCAACTGATCATTCATGAAGGTCGGCCCAAAATCCGAACTGGTACTGTTGATGCGCTCGTTGCTTACGTTGAAGGTAGTGGGTACATTCACGTTGGTTTTGGCAAAATCGCAACTTTGTGCAAATTGATTGCCCAGCGTTGGATTGGTTTTGGCATAGTTCAAGTACCAAACCTTGGCCTCGTCATAACGGCCTAGACCTCTTAAGCAGTGGCCGTACAACAAGAGTTGTCGGTCTTCATATTTTCGACCGCGAATGAGCTTGAGGTAAGTAGCCTCGGCCTCATCCAAACGATTGAGCATGCGGTAACATTCAGCCAAACGTCCTAACGCGTCTGGATCTGTAGCGTCTTTTTCCAGCGCCTGTCGGTATACATCTACTGCCGGCGCAAAAGCACTGGTTTCAAATAGTTGATCGGCCTTTCGCATTAAGCCGCGAAAGTTGTTTTGGGCTTGTAGATTGGCCAAACCCATTACAAAAAAAAGCAACAAACATGCTTTGAAATTATATGATTTCATACAATAGGGATTTTCTGTGGAATAAGTAAATGTAAGTTTTTTAGAACTTAACAGGTAAAAATATTACAAAAAGCAAAATACTGCTACTTAAAACGAAAAAAGTTGAAATAAATAGTATAAAATAGGGGAAAAATGAAATAATATACAAATTATACTACATGTGAATTGCTAAAAAAGCACATCCAGAATGACCAAAGTGCCAAAAATCAGACTGGCGATGCCATTGGTGGTAAAAAAGGCAAGGTTTACCCGACTCAAATCATCTGGTTTTACAAGGGTATGTTGGTAAATCAGCATACTCAAAAATACCGCTGCGGCTACCCAATGAATCCAATTGAAATTTTCATACTGCAAGCCTTGTTGCCAGCAGGCCAACACGATCATGGTCGCACTAAAAAAATGCAATACTTCCGATAAGCGCAAGGCACCCTTTCTGCCTAAAACTACAGGAATTGAATTGAGTTGATTGGAGCGGTCAAATTCTTCGTCCTGCAAGGCATAAATGATGTCAAATCCTGACACCCAAAACAACACTGCAAAAGAATAACACAAAGGGATCAGATCGAAGCCCCCCCCGGTGGCCAAGTAAGATCCAATCGGCGCCAAGGCCAACCCCAGCCCCAATACAAAATGACACAAGTACGTAAACCGCTTGGTATAACTGTACCCCAGCACCACGACCAAAGCAATTGGAGACAAATAGAAACACAGTGGATTGATGAACCAAGCTGTTGCCACAAACAACACCGACATGATCACCACAAAAGCCAGTGCTGCTCCGGGCTTAATCACTCCAGCCGGAATTTCACGCACTTTGGTGCGTGGATTCATTTCATCAATGTCTCGATCCAGGTACCTGTTGAAGGCCATTGCTGCACTCCTCGCAAAAATCATGCACAAAACGACCAATGCCAGAATTTTCCATTCGAAGCCATTTGAACTGTGCAAGGTTCCCAATGTGAAACCCAACAAAGCAAATGGCATTGCAAAGATGGTATGGCTGAATTTGATGAGCGAGAAATAGGAGTACATGGAGGTGGCGATTTGCGGATGGGTTGATGAAAAAATGGGATAATGCAAAGATTGTCAAATCAGCACATTATCCCATTCGTAGATGAGCAAATTGACTGTTGACTATTTCTTTGCTTCTTCTACTTCTCCTTCCATGTAACAAAAAGATTCTGGTGGATTGGTATTGGCGGTGATGGTTACGCGCTTGCTTTGACCACCGAACTTACCACTGGAGTCAAAAATAACCACCAATTCACCCGTTTTACCTGGAGCAACGGGTTCTTTTGGCCAGCTCGGCGTAGTACATCCGCAGGAAGCTTTGGCATCGGCGATGATCAATGGCTCTTTGCCGGTATTTCTGAATTTGAATACGTGGCGTGACTTGTCACCAGATTTGATTTTGCCAAAGTTGTACCGGTCTCCGCCGATAAACTCCAATTTTGTGATTGGTCCAGCTGGAGCTTGGGTACTCTGTGGCGCAGGAACTGCGGTAGCTTCAGTAGGCTGCACACTTCCGGCAACATCAGTTTGGGCTTCATCCCGTACTTTTTTATCATTCTGACAGGCGAAAACAGCCGTTGCCAGAATCAGAATCATGCTTGCTTTTTGAATAGCCTGCAACATTGTTGTGAATTTTATGGTTTAAAAACGAATTTTGCAAAAAAATCAACTGCGCTCTGGCAATTTGACGCACAAATGTAAAAAATTCCGGTTATCTCGATCTCGAATCTATCCACGTTACAAAGTCGTTAACACCCTTGGCATTGAGGCATTGTGCAGCGCTCAGTGCGCCTTTCCGAGCCGACAAAACGCCAAAGTGGATGTCGTGAATACCTTGCTTGCTGTGCGCATCGGGATTGATCGAAATCATCACTCCTTTTTCCAGGGCATACGGAATCCAAGTCCAGTCCAGATCTAAACGGTAAGGACTGGCATTGAGTTCAATTGCCACGCCATTTGCTGCACATGCATCGATCACTTTTTGATGATCGAGGGGATAACCTTGTCGAGACAACAACAATCGCCCAGTGGGGTGGCCCAATATTCGGGTATGTGGATTTTCTACCGCTTTGATGATGCGTTGGGTAGCCTTGGCCTCGTCCATCCGCAAATTGGAATGCACGGAAGCAATGATGACCTCAAATTTTGCCAAAATATCCTCGGGGTAATCCAGCGATCCATCGTTGAGGATGTCGCTTTCAATCCCTTTAAAAATCCGGAATGGCGCCATCTGCTGGTTCAGGGCATCGATTTCTTCCATTTGCAACAAAACCCGCTCGGGTTGCAAGCCATTGGCATAAAACGCAGACTTGGAGTGGTCGCTCATCACCAGGTATTCAAAACCCTGGGCTTTGGTGTATTCGGCCATTTCCTTTAAGGTATTCAAGCCGTCGCTGTAGGTGGAGTGGGTATGCACTACGCCTTTGATGTCGGTCTCTTCGATCAGGGTAGGAATTCCTTTGGACTGATTGAGCGCTAAAATCCAGGGCTCTTCCCGCAACTCGGCAGGAATGAAGTGCTGTTTGGCCAGGGCAAATACTTGGAACTCTTCTTCCAAATCTCGAAAATCGCTACCAGGATTTTGATCCAGGAAAGCTTGCATAAACGCAGGCGCAGCGGTGTAGCGAAACTGTTTGGAGCCAAACTCACTGCCCGCGCATTGAAATAGCCGCACGGGGTATTCGTTTTCGGACAAAGCATTGATTTGCTCTGCCTGAACCTCGATGTTTTGTAACCCGATGCCGGTCAAAACTGGTTCAAGCGCATCTTTGGTACCCAGTAATAAATCAATCGATTCCAGCACATTGGCACAACGCCGAAAAGCGCCCGTGAATTCAATTTTCACGCCCGGTAGAGCGGTCTGGAGTTTTTGTAAAATGCTGCTCCCCTCCCCTTCCACACTGGCAAAATGAAACTGGTTGCGGGTTTTGAGGAAGTATTGCAACTGCTGACGCAGTTCATTTTGGGTTTTCTCTCCAAATCCTTTGAGCTCCAACAGGCGGTTTTCATTGACTGCGTAGAGCAATTCACCGATGGTCTCAATGCCCAGGCTTTCCCAAATGACTTTGATTTTTTTGGGTCCAAATCCCTTGATGAGCAGCATTTCCTGCACACCTTCCGGCGTTTTGTCCAGGTACTGCTGGAGTGTGGCCATTTTACCCGTATCCAACAGC
Organism: Haliscomenobacter sp.; assembly: GCF_040403615.1. Taxonomy (NCBI): domain Bacteria; kingdom Pseudomonadati; phylum Bacteroidota; class Saprospiria; order Saprospirales; family Haliscomenobacteraceae; genus Haliscomenobacter; species Haliscomenobacter sp. Next base: position 21,794 of record NZ_JBBAKG010000055.1, read on the forward strand.
TCGCGGATCTTTTCAGCAATGGCTTGTCCTACGCCTTTGATGCCCGCAATTTCGGCTGCATCCATTTCAGCCAAAGGGCGATCAAGCTTTCTCAAGGTGAGGTAAGCGTTCTGGTAGGAACGGATTTTGAAGGGGTTTTCGCCATGCAACTCCATGATGTCGCCAAGGAATTGAAAGGTTTTGGCAATTTCCTTGTTGGACATAGCAGCTTTGGTTTATGCGTTGAAGTATTCGATGATGGTGCGTACCTGGGCTTCGGCAAATAAGTCGACCACACTGTCGTCCATCAATAAGGTTGCGTCATCAAAATTATCAAAAAAGAGGTGTTCAATCAAGATTGCGGGCACATTGGTTTTGCGCAAGATGTAGAAATTCGCCTCATTGTCGTGATCGCTGCCGCTGGCCTGGTTGCGCATCCGAATTTGAGCGCCAAGTGGGTAAAAGTTGCGCAATAAATTGACGTTGTTCCAGTGGATCGAGGCGATTTTGTCGGACTCGGTGGTACCTGGAGAGGTGTATATTTCAAACCCGCGCGCAGCCTGGGTAGCCGAGGCATTGGCATGAGAAGAGACCACGATGCTGCGTTCAAATTGTTTGGCGTACCAGTTGACGGCATCCACCCGTTGTTGCAGGGAGTTATCGAGGTATTCGTGGTGCAAAGCCCGGTAGGTGATCCCCAATACATCCAGTTTCCGCATCACCTGATTGGTCACCGTACGGTTCCAAACGCCTTCGAGAAAGGTACTGCCTTGGTGAAAAGTACCTTTAGAATGGCGAAACATTTTGGAAGGAGCAGTGGTGTACTGACCAGCCTTGTTGATCGCTCCGTGACCTGCATCAATGAAAACGATGGTGTTGGAAAACATGATTATGGATTTTAGGGTTTTGGGTTGCCTCCAAATTTTCGCCAACAGAGTTGGTGAAAATTTGGAGGCAACTTAAAACTAAAAACTTTATGCCTGTGCCTTCGGCGTACTAAAATTCAGCGGAAAAGCGGGTTGATCCTGCTCGTCCAGGGCGCCAAATTGCGCCTCGTAGCGTTTGACGTGTTCGGCCAGCGCGCGCATCAGGCGCTTGGCATGATCGGGCGTCAGGATGATGCGTGCTTTTACTTTGCCTTTGGGTACGTTGGGAAACAGACGAACAAAGTCTACCACAAACTCCGAATTGGAGTAAGAAATGAAGGCCAGGTTGGAATAAGTTCCTTCTGCAATATCCTCCGGCAATTCGATGTTAATCTGGTTTGGATTGTTGTTAGAATCGTCCATGGTGAATAATTTGAGCCTATTTTTTAGGTTTGGTTGTCACGGCGCTTGCTTTTTTTGGTGCTGCCGCCTTTTTGGCTGGTGCTTTTTTAGCAGCAGCTTTTTTGGCCGGCGCTTTTTTGGCAAAAGCATCGGGAACCTGTTCTTCAATCATTTTTTTCACTTCCTCCAGCGAAAGTACGGCAGCGTCTTCGGCACTCATTTTCTGGCCGTTTACCCTTGGCAATTTGAGCATATCCTTCTTAAAACGGATGAACGCGCCCCAACGGCCATTTTCAATGCTGATTTTTTCATCTGGCCAGTTCTGGATGAAGCGATTGGCTTCTTTCTCCATTTTGACCTCAATGAGTTCATGCATTTGCTCGGGAGTCAGGGTCTCCAGGTCGTACTTTTTGGGAACGTTGATAAACAGCTCGTTCCACTTGATGAAAGGACCAAAGCGCCCCGTTCCTTTGGTGATCGGTAAACCTTTGTAACTTGCTACCGGAGCATCTATTTTTTCTCTTTCCAGAATCAGATCCATCGCCCGTTCCATATTGACAGACAAGGGATCTTCTCCTTTCGGAATCGAGATGAATTTTTCGCCAAAACGCACATAAGGGCCGTAGCGACCTGTACCTACTGCCACTTCCTGCGCCCGGTAATCGCCCAGAATTTTGGGCAATTCAAAGAGCTTCATGGCTTCTTCCATCTCGATGGTATCGATGGATTGGCCCGGCTTGAGGTTGGCGTAACGCGGTTTTTCGCCTGGGATCAATTCTTCTGGCGCACCGATTTGAACAACTGGCCCGAGGCGGGTCATGCGGGTCAGGATGGAATATCCAGTACCTTCTTCTTTCCCCAAAATGCGCTCGCGGGTTGGACGTTCGGCATTGGCCAGGGTTTCTTCCACGATTTCGTGAAAGGGCCAATAAAAGGTCTCCAACATTTTGGTCCACTCCCGGCTACCTGTCGCGATATCGTCAAACAGCTTTTCGATTTCTGCCGTGAACTTGTAGTCCATGATTTTGTCAAAATGCTGATCCAAAAAATCACTCACGGTGGTACCCATATCGGTAGGAAACAAGCGGCCTTTGATCACGCCAGTCATTTCTGACAAGTCAGACTTGCTGATGGTAGCGTCTTTGAGGGTCAAAAGTCGGTAGGCGCGTGGGGTGCCGTCCCGGTTTTCTTTGACCACATATCCGCGACCCACTTCCATGATTTTACTGATCGTGGGTGCGTAGGTAGAAGGGCGACCAATGCCCAATTCTTCCAGTTTTTTCACCAAACCTGCTTCGGTATAGCGTGCCTGCGGGCGGGTAAACCGCTCGGTTGTTGTCATTTGATTGAGGGGCAAAATTTGCCCAACTTTCAATGGCGGCAACACTCCCTGGGCTTCGTTTTCTTCGTCGTCGTCGCTCGATTCGAGGTATACTTTCAAAAAACCATCAAACTTGAGGACTTCCCCTTCAGCTTGCAATTTCACGGTAGGCTGAGTAGAAATGGCAATATCCACTACGGTTTTTTCCAGTTCAGCGTCGGCCATTTGGGAGGCGATGGTACGCTTCCAGATCAGTTCGTACAAACGCTTCTCGTCTCGGTCTCCGGGTACGGTTTGGTTTTCGATGTACGTAGGGCGGATGGCTTCGTGGGCTTCCTGTGCGTTGGCAGACTTGTTTTTGAAGCGGCGAATTTCCACGTAGTTTTTTCCAAACTGTTTTTCGATTTCCTGCGCGATGGAGGCAATGGCCGTTTCGCTGAGGTTAATCGAGTCAGTACGCATATAGGTAATGAAACCTGCTTCGTAAAGTTTCTGCGCCGTAACCATGGTGCGGTTTACGGAGAAACCCAACTTGCGGCTGGCTTCTTGTTGGAGCGTCGAAGTGGTAAAGGGAGCCGTTGGCCGCCGTTTGAGCGGCTTGACGTCGATGCTGCGAATTTTGTATTCGGCGCCAATGCATTTGTTCAGGAATGCTTCGGCATCGGCTTCGGATTTGATCCGGTCGGCTCCTTCCGCTTTGAGGATGACGTTGCGGCCTTGCTCGTTTTTGACATTGAATAGGGCTTCAAGTTTGAAGTACGCTTCGGATTTGAAATTGTTGATTTCGCGCTCTTTTTCGACCACCAATTTTACGGCTACCGACTGTACGCGCCCTGCGGAAAGTTTACCTTTGACTTTTTTCCACAAGATTTCAGACAACTCAAAACCCACCAAACGGTCCAAAACCCGGCGTGCTTGTTGGGCATTGACCAAATTGAGATCGACGGTACGGGGCTGGAGTACGGCTTTTTCAATGGCGGGTTTAGTGATTTCACGGAAAACAATGCGTTTGGTTGATTTGGGATCGAGCCCCAACACCTCACACAAATGCCAGGAAATGGCTTCTCCTTCGCGGTCTTCGTCCGTGGCGAGCCATACTTCGTCCACTTTCTTGACCCAGTCCTTTAATTCTTTGACAACCTTGTGCTTCTCCGGAGAAATGGTATACTTGGGGCGAAAACCATCCTTCACATCCACTGCTTGATTGCCCTTGTCTAGGTCACGTACGTGGCCGTAGCTGGAACGCACCGCAAAGTCCTTGCCGAGGTACTTTTCGATCGTTTTTGCCTTGGCAGGCGACTCTACAATGAGCAAATTCTTCGCCATAATGATATGTTTTAAGTAGGATTAGTTTTTACGGAACGAGTACGTTTCCTTTTTAAATCGCACAAATGTATAAATTTTAGAAAAAAAAAAGACAAAACCTCTACATTGACCACAATTAGTGGGGCAAAAATAAGGATTTCATTTTCTCGAAGCCAAAGGATTAAATAAGAAAGTTGAAATGAACAATTTACTCATCTAATCCTTTAGCAAAATGAAACACTTATTTTTTTCGCCCATAATACTTGTTGTAAAGACTTGAGATAAGCAGTCACTCCTCACCACAAGTCTATTATATTTGCGCTTTTGAAACGCCAATGCATGAAGAATCTATATGTTGCCGCAACCAGCCAGCACGTTGGGAAGACCACTACAACCTTGGGCCTGGTGGCCAATTTCATCGAAAGAGGCTTACGCACAGGGTATTGCAAGCCAGTTGGCCAACAGCATGTGACCATCAACGGGATAACCGCCGATAAAGATGCCGTACTCTTTTCAGAAGTCACGGGTTTTGAAATCATTCCTGATTTGCACAGTCCAGTCATCATTGGCCGAGGAGTTACCAAAGAATTCCTGGATCACCCGGATCATTTCCACTTTGAAGAGAAACTCCTCAATGCCAAAAAAGTTTTAAGCGAACAGTACGACATCGTGGTTTATGAAGGCACTGGTCACCCTGGAGTGGGCAGCATTGTCAACCTGAGCAATGCCCGGGTGGCCAAAATCCTGGATGCTGGCGTCATCATGGTCGTAGAAGGTGGAATTGGCAGTACGATTGATATGCTGAACATGTGTTCGGCTTTGTTTCGGGAAGAAAATGTGCCCATCATCGGTGTCATCGTCAATAAGGTAAAACCTGAAAAGATGGAAGAAACGGGGCATTACCTACAACGCAAACTCGACCAAATGGGCTACCCCTTGTTGGGCCTTTTGCCTTACGAACAGTCGCTGTCTCTGCCCATTATGGAAATGATCCGCAAGGCCGTGGACGGCAAAATCCTGATGAACGAGGATTGCATGAACAATAAGGTGGAGGACATCATCGCCGGTTCATTGGTAGATGTGGAAGAATTTCACAAGTTTGAAAACATCCTGCTCGTAACCAGTGCCATTCGCCTCAATCAAGTCATCGAAAAAGTAGAATCGGTAGCCCGAATGAAAAACCTGAAAACTTCTCCGCTATCGGGCGTAATTGTCACCAGTGATGGCCGTCACCACCGCTGGTTTGACCTCGCAGACTTGAATCATCCCTATTTTTCCAAGCACAAAATACCCGTGATCACCACAACCTTGGATACCTACGGATCGGTGGTAAAAATCACCCGCATCGAGGTAAAAATCAACAACCGTACCCCCTGGAAAACCAAACGTGCCGTGGAGTTATTTCATGAACACGTAGACTTTGATAAAATCTTACGGAGTTATGAGTTGTGAGTTGTGAGTTATGACACACAATTCTAACCTAATATGTAGGTTTGTGTGCCGCTCATAATTCATAACTCATAATTCATAACTTATAAAAGTATGTTGCGCGCAATCTCACCCATCGACGGCCGCTATGCCGATAAAACTGTTGCCCTCAGTGATTTCTTTTCAGAATTCGCGTTGATCCGCTATCGGGTATTGGTGGAAATTCAGTATTTCATTGCCCTGGTGGAACATCCACTGCCCCAATTGGCTGATTTTCCGGAAGATAAAATCCCGGAATTGGTGCGGATTGCCAACGAACTAAACCAGGAGGATGCCCAGCGCATCAAAGACATCGAGCGCATCACCAACCACGATGTGAAAGCGGTAGAATATTTTCTAAAGGAAAAGTTTGATCGCCTGGACTTGCAGCAATTCAAGGAATTCATCCACTTTGGATTGACCTCTCAGGACATCAACAATACGGCCATTCCGCTCTCCATTCGCCATGCCCTGGAGATCGTGTATTACCCCGGCTTGAATGACTTGTCGGAAGAGCTGGCCAGCCTTTCGGAAAGCTGGGCCGATATTCCCATGTTGGCGCGCACCCATGGGCAGCCGGCCTCCCCTACCCGCTTGGGCAAAGAGTTTATGGTGTTTGTAGCCCGCCTGGATCAGCAATTGGAATTGTTGAAGGCCGTTCCACACAGTGGCAAATTTGGTGGAGCTACTGGCAACCTCAATGCCCACTATGCGGCCTACCCGATTATAGATTGGCACCAATTTTCTTCTGATTTTCTGCGCAAAAATCTGGGTTTGCAACGCTCTGAACCCACCACCCAAATCGAACATTACGACAACCTGGCCGCCCAATGCCAGGCCATGATGCGCATCAACACGATCCTGATCGACTTGTGCCGCGACATCTGGACGTACATCTCGATGGAGTATTTCAAGCAAAAAGTAGTGGCCGGGGAAGTGGGTTCCTCAGCGATGCCGCACAAAGTCAACCCCATCGATTTTGAAAATGCCGAAGGCAACCTGGGCCTCGCCAATGCCATCTTTGCGCACCTGGCCGAAAAACTGCCCATCTCACGGCTACAACGCGACCTGACCGACAGCACAGTACTGCGCAACCTGGGCGTTCCCTTTGCACATACCCTGATCGCCTTCCAATCCATCCGCAAGGGCTTGAGCAAATTGTTGCTCAACGAAGCCCAATTGCGCCAGGACCTGGAAGACAATTGGATGGTGGTGGCCGAAGCCATCCAGACCATTCTGCGCCGGGAGGCTTACCCCAATCCCTACGAAGCACTCAAAGCACTGACTCGTGGCAAAGCCAAGGTAACTGCTGAAGACATGCGTACCTTTGTGGAGCAATTGGATGTGAGCGAGGCAATCAAAGCAGAGTTACGAGAGATTACGCCGTGGAGTTATACGGGGGTTTAGGGCAGGGTCGATCAAGCCAACTCCCTTTTCTACAATATTTCTTGCTCAAGCTACTCTGCTTTTGAAAGAAAAGGTATCTTCGTCAAGAGAGGAGTACCCAATTTGAAAGAGAAAAATCACTTAGCCATGGCCAAAGCCCAAAGCAAGAAAAGCCCCACTGCCAAAAACAAGAAAAAAAAGCCAGAAACGGTTTCCTACCATAAAAAGCCAGATGCACTAGAAACCAAAAAATGGCAAATTTCTTTGCGCCGCCAATTTGCCACTACCCAGAGTTATTTCATTGTCAATGAAGGAGATCATCCTGTTTATTCAGATTTTTCGGTATCGAACCCCACTTACGAAAGCACCTACAAAGTAGCCATTCGCAGCAAGGACATTGGCCAGAATTTCTGTGCTTGCCCCGATTTCAAATCCAGCAACCTGGGGACATGCAAGCACATTGAATGGACCTTGAACTACCTGAAAAACAAACGTGGCCTCAAAAAATATTTCAAAACACCCCCTACCCGCGCCTATTCATCTATTTATTTGAACTACGGCGACCAACGCAGTATCCGCTTGCGCATTGGCACCCAATGCACTGCTGAATTGGAAGCACTGGCCAAAGATTTTTTTGATGAGCAGTATGTCATGTACCCCCATGCTTATCTAGATTTTGAAATTTTTCTGGAAAAAGCCCGTGCCATTCATCCTGAATTGAAATGTTACGATGACGCACTGGATTTCATTCTACTTCAGCGGGAAAACCAGGGTCGCCAACGCAGAATCGAAGAAATTGAACTACAAGGTGACGCATATTTCAAAGAATTGGTCAACATTGACCTTTTTCCCTACCAAAAAGAAGGTGTACTCTTTGCAGCCCGGGCAGGTCGTTGCCTGATCGCCGATGAAATGGGGCTGGGGAAAACCGTACAAGCCATTGGCGCTGCCGAATTGTTGCGCAAAGAGCAACGCGTGGGCAGCACCTTGATCGTTTGCCCAACTTCCTTGAAATACCAATGGAAAACGGAAATTGAAAAATTTACGGGTACGAGCGTGGTGGTAATTGAAGGGCCACAAACAAAGCGGAAGGTTTTGTACGAAAATGATCCCAGCTTTTTCAAAATCATCACCTACAATGTAGTGGTGCAAGACGCCAAATTGATCAACAACCTGCTTTGTCCTGATCTGATCATTCTGGATGAAGCCCAACGCTTCAAAAACTGGAATACCAAAATATCCCGTGCCGTCAAATCGCTCAATATTCACTATCGATTTGTATTGACGGGTACGCCTTTAGAGAACAAAATTGAAGAACTTTACTCCATTGTGCAATTTGTCGATCCCTTCATCCTAGGACCGCTGTACAGCTTTTTGGAACGCCACCAGGTCAAAGAGGACAGTGGCCGCGTGGTTGGGTATCAAGATTTGGGCGCCATCAACAAAGCCCTGCAACCCGTGATGATGCGAAGGCTTAAAAAGAATGTGCTCAAACAGTTGCCCGAACGCATGGACAAGAACCTCTTTGTGCCCATGACCAAAGAGCAAAACGACATGCACCGGGCTTATGCCGACGAAGTAGCCAAACTGGTTGCCAAGTGGCGGAGGTTCCATTTTTTAAGCGAACCAGACCGCAACAAGCTCTTGTCTTTCCTCAATTTGATGAAAATGGTTTGCGATAGCACTTTTGTGGTGGATCAAAAAACCCGGCACGATACCAAGATTGATGAATTGATGTGCATCCTGGAAGAAGCATTGGTGGATGAGGAAGTAAAAGTGGTCGTGTTCAGTCAATGGGAGCGCATGACTCGCCTGGTGGCACAAGAATTACAAGAAAGAAACATTCCATATGAGAGTCTGCACGGTGGCGTCAGCAGCGAAGAACGGGGCAATATGCTGATCCGCTTCAACAATACACCGGAATGCAAAGTTTTCCTTTCTACGGATGCAGGAGGCGTAGGGCTCAACTTACAAGCGGCCTCCCTGCTCATCAATCTGGATGTGCCCTGGAATCCGGCGGTATTGGAGCAACGCATTGCACGTATTTACCGCATGGGGCAAGAGCGTCGGGTCAACGTGATCAATCTGGTTTCCATCGCTACCCTCGAACACCGCTTGCTGGATACCCTCAAGTTTAAAGCTTCGATGGCAGCAGGGGTATTGGACAATGGAGCAGAAAACATCTTCCTGGGTGAAGACCGCTTCAAGGAATTCATGAACTCAGTAGAAACACTCACGCAATCCATTTCCAATGATCCTGAGATCGAAGCCATTAACCCAGTAGAGGATACCGAAGAGGTGATTGGTGCAGGCAAAACCGAGGAACAGCGTCCAGAAGCAGAATTAGAGGATACAGCTTCCAATGAGGCGACGGCTGAAGTAAACATTCCAACGGCTGTTCCAAGTCCCGACAACACTCCGGAGCGCCCCAAGCAACCCAAATCAGCTCCTGAAAACACCTCACCACAGCACGACCAGCAGCAACCCCAAATTGCTGACCACGCAGGTACGCGGCCAAGCAACAGTGACAACCAAGCCCCGCCCGCCTCTCCGCAAGACCTGGTCAGCATGGGTGTGAATTTCTTGAGCGGATTGACTCAAACGCTGTCTAGTCCTGAAAAAACAGCAGAGTTGGTCAATTCACTGGTGGAAAAAGACCAGCAAACCGGACAAACTTACCTTAAAATTCCGGTGCAAAACCAGGAGGTGATCAGCAATGCTTTGCAGGTTTTGGGGGCTTTGTTTGGGGGATTGAAGAAATGAGGGCGCAAGGATCACTCAAAAGATCGGTGAATTACAGAATGTTGTAGGGATGCGTTAAAACCCTTATCTTTGATCCATGCAAAAATTACCGATTGGGACTCAGGATTTTCGAGTACTCCGCGAAAATGATTTTCTGTATGTCGATAAAACCCGTCAGATTCATCAACTGATTACTGACGGGCGTTTCTATTTTTTTTCCCGTCCACGGCGTTTTGGGAAATCACTAACGGTATCCACAATCAAGGAAATTTTTTCAGGTAGTCGTGAATTGTTTCATGGGCTTTGGATCGAACACAACTGGGATTGGACGCAAATCCACCCGGTGATCCATTTGGGGTTTAGCAGTATTGGTTATCAGGATCTCGGTTTAGAGCAAGCACTACTTAAAGCAATTGATGCTCAAGCGGAGGCATATGGCATAAAATTAAAAGAAGAAGGCATTGGGCTTCGTTTCAAAGAATTGATTGCAAAATTAGGTGTAAACAAAACGGTGGTTCTGCTCATTGATGAATACGATAAACCACTGATCGATTACCTGGAAAAGGAAAAACTAACGCAGGCCATCGAGAATAGGCAAATTTTGCGGCGCTTGTACAGTGTGATTAAAGACTGTGATCCCTATCTGCGATTGGTGTTCATTACCGGAGTATCAAAGTTTAGCAAAGTCAGTGTTTTTTCAGATTTAAACAATCTTGAAGACATTACTATTGATCGCCGCTTTGGCGATTTGGTAGGCTATACCCAGCAAGAACTGGAAGATACATTCTTACATTATATTCCACTCACTGCTGAAGCATTGAACCTTTCCTTCCCCAAATTATTAGAAAACATCAAGGAATGGTACAATGGATATTGCTGGCACGTTGGGGTAAGTGTCTACAATCCTTTCTCGATTTTAAATTTTTTTCAAAAAAGAGCGTTTGGCATTTTTTGGTTTGAAACAGGAACGCCATCTTTTTTGATTAATCTGCTTAAAGAAAGGGAATTGTACAACCTGGATGGAGCGCAGGTGGATCAACTTTTGTTTGAAAGCTATACACTAGAAAACCTTGAAACCTATTCCCTTTTGTTTCAAACGGGGTATTTAACCATCAAATCCGCCGATGAGTTTGGGATACTTACTTTGGGATATCCCAATCGGGAGGTAAAGGAGTCCATGTTGCGCCACTTGATTGGAGCATATCGCCATGAACAGCAAATGGTAACCCCAATCATTGTTCAACTGCGGCAGGCTTTTTTGGATAACAACCTGGATCAAGCGATTCACATCATCAAAAATTTATTCAAATCTATCCCTTCCACCATTTTCATAAAAGACAAAGAGGCCTATTATCACTCCTTGATTTTTTTACTTTTCCATTATTTGGGGATGTTCATCGAAGCGGAGGTGCATACTTCGGATGGCCGTTTGGATGCAGTAGTACAGACACCAGAACGGGTATACATTTTGGAGTTTAAATTGGATCAATCTCTGAATGTGGCAATAAATCAGATTCGTACCAAAGGTTATGCAGATCGTTATCGGCATTTGCAAAAGCAACTAATTGGGGTCGGTATTAATTTTGATAGTGGGCTGAAGACAGTCAAAAATAGGGGCTGGGAAGAGGTATAAATAGACAAAGACAAATAGCTAAAACCCTTCTGAATGTAATTTAAAAGTTCCTCGTTGTGCATTTCAGTTGAGCGTTGCATCCATCGATAAAACGCTCAACTTATGAAACAGCTTTATCTAGTCATTGGAATCCTTTTGTGCTGGGGGTACACTGGAGTTTTTGCACAAAAATCATACACTTGGCATTATGACTTACCTCCCCAAATTGCGAAACAACTCTATCTTGGCAAACCCTTAGACACTTCCATGCTCAGGCAGCCCAGATCACTTGCTGCCCTGGATAGTTTGCCCTTTGGTTATCGACTCAAGCTGACAAACATAGCTGAGGAATTGGAAATTGCATTGGATGCCAAGGCCAATTTTAGTGTTAGATCAATGACGCTGGGCAATGATCTTGCAGTGCAGGTCATTGATCAATTTGGGCGCTCGGTCGATACGGCCAAGGTTTCGGTGGATGGCATTGTACTCTTTTATCGCAAAGATGTACAGATTTACAGCAAGACTAATTTTATACCCAAAAGTGGTTTGTTGAATGTTCAATTGGGGGAACACTCTTTCCTTTATCAAATTAAGTCCTTTTGGTATACTCCACCCTCTCCAGAAATTGCACGCACCCAAGCCGCTTCTTCCTTGCGTGGTTACATTGCTTTTTGCAAACCAATTTTTCGGCATCGAGATACCCTAAAAGCAAAAATATATGCAGCCAAGCCCAATGGGCGACCATATTCGGGGCAATTAAAAATCGAAATCAAGACCAACAAGGTATGGTGGGATACGCTCGTCTCGGTGCAAAAAGGGGCCTATTCTTTCGAGTTGCCTTTATCCGATACGTTGCCGTTAGACAAAGATTACACGTTGAAGGCTACAGCGATGAATACAACAACACAGCTTTCGTTGTTGCATGCTTTCCGTTTGGAAGAATATCAATTGAAAGAAAATCAGTACAACCTATATGCAGAAAAGCATCGGTTTAATGCTGGCGAAAAAGTTGTACTTCAGGCTTCTGCGCGTACAGTCAACAATCTTTCGGTCTCCGATGCCAAAGTCAAATTGAAATTTTCAACCCTGACCTTTCATAGCAAAGAGTTGCAACTTTCTTTAGATGAAGCAGGTGACATGCGCATTGAGGTGCCAACTGAGTTTTTACCAAAAGATCAGGGGGTAGTTGAAGTCGAAGCCTTGTTTTCAAGCCCTGGAAACCCCATTCAAAAAAAGAACCTCTCCTTTTGGTATGATCCTATTGCCATTGAAATGAGATTAGTTGGAAATCGATTGCAAACCCATGCGCATGGGAAAGCCTATAAATTGTGGGCGTATTTCGACTGGGGTAATCAATTAGTTTACTCGGGTGTAGATACCTTACTGATGCCCATCAATCCAAGCGCAGAAGCCTATTATGCAGGTTTTCAAAATCCCCAGAACTCGCTTTATTTAGGAGACGATGCAGACGAAGACTTGTCATCACAATTGGAATGGAAAACCCAAAACGACGTAAAAGGACAAGCAATTGAATTACAGAATCCTTTTTCTATTCCCATTTGGTATCAAATCGGTTACAAATCGAAAATCCTGCAAAAGGGATTGATCCAGGATACCCTTTTTCAATGGCGCAAGCTAAAAAAAGGGAAAAAAGACCTCTACATCCAATACCAGTACCATTGGGGTGAAGCATATGTTGCGCAAAGACGGAACATTCCGAGGCAAACAAAGCAATTGAAAATTGAATGGAAGAGCCCAGAACGCATTTATCCGGGGCAAAGCCTGGATTTGGAACTGGAGGTTTTCAACAAAAAAGGCAAGCCTGCTCGTGGAGTTAACTTGACCGCAGGGGCGATCAGTGCACAGATTAATGCACCTTTACCACATAGTTCTTTGGCGGTACCCTCTGATCAAGAAACAGCATTTAGACTCCTGAAATACCAAACCACACCAAAAGTCAAAAGCTGGAAGCAAGTCATTGATCTGGCATTTTGTGCAAAATTAAATGAACTCTATGACGACTCATTTTATGCCTATCGATTTCCCAAAAATGGTTATTTGGATTTTTTGTCTCCAACCGAAAATCAGCCTTATCTTACGCAACGTGCTTTTTTCGCTCCATTTATTGCTAAAAGTGGGAAAATTGAGCCTGTAACCACTATCTACGTAGATGATACATTGATGTACTACGGAGGAACAGCAGCGATTACACCTTATTGTTTTCAAGGTCATGCGGGTTACCATTGCATTAGTGTGCATACATCCAGTGGTTTGTACCAAATTGATAGCTTGTTACTAGAGCAAGGCAAACGCTTGGACTTGTTTGTATGTGCCGAAGAAATTTACAAATCAGCGAAAGCCGCACATGTTTATTCTTTCCCTTTTGAAGGCATTTCCACCCAAGAAAAAAAGGATTTGTACAATAGTATGTTGTGCTTGAAAGGGCCCATAGAGGCACTTTACGCCTGGGACAATCTTGGCCACTCCTATGTATCAAATCGGCAAACGGACACCAATCCCACTCGGTTAATCGGGCCGTTTGTTCCAGGAGGGAAAATCCATCTCATCCAGTCCCATTTTCGAGCAGAAACTTTTGACTTTCCGCCTAGTAAACCTTTCAATTTTTTGGCGGATAGCATTCAAAAAAAGGACAATCTTGAAATTGCCCGGCTATTGGTATTCCCAATTCCGAAGATTGGCGATCGATACGCCATTCCATTGAGCGAATTACCTGCGCGTGAGGTGTACTATACCACCGGATTTAACATACATGAATACAAATGGAGACAATATGCCGATTACTTAACCTACGGAAAAGACCAAGTGATCAAAGGGAGAATAATAGATATTTTTGGCCAACTTTTAATAGGGGCTAACGTCGTCATACAAGGAACGACAATAGGTACTGTTACAGATGCAAACGGCTATTTTGAACTAAACATACCAAACCCTCAAGAAGCTACAATTGAAATCATTTATTTAGGCTATCACTCTCAGCTTTATAAAGTAAGATTTCATGAAAAGCCTGACACCACCGAAATTGTCATGGAAGATAGGAGTTTCAAATTATTAGAAATGGTAGTTACTGGGTATGCAGTACAAAGCAAAAAAGAAATGATGGGTTATGCGAGCACGATCAAAAACAAAGAAATAAGCACCCGTCGTGCCATACGATCAGGGTCTAAAAATCAGCAAAGCATTGCAAAACCCTTAGGAACACAGCTGAATATCCTCCCCAACCGCATTCGCTCCAAATTTAGTGATTATGCGTTTTGGAAGCCCAATTTGATTACCGATCAAAACGGAAAAAGCTCATTTACCGTCCAGTTTCCCGAAAACATAACTTCGTGGAAAACTTTCGCTTTGGGCATGGATGAAAAAGGCTCAATGGGCATAGGCACAAAAAGTATTGCAGCTTATAAACCACTGCAAGCACGCTTGTATGTACCCCGTTTTCTCGTTGCGGGAGATTCGGTAGCCATTAACGCCAAAGTATCCAATTTGACAGCGCAGCCTACGTTGATTCACACTTATTTTGAACAAAATCAACTAAAACTAAAGGACTCTAATTTTGTAGCTGTGGAGTCCAGCAATTTATTGCAAACAATCATTGTACCTGCCAAACAAGATAGCCTCTCCCTCACTTTTGGCCTAAACGCGGGGCAATACCTCGACGGTGAATCCTACCAAATCCCGATAGTTCCCATTGGTCGCCTAAAGCCCCATGGCAAACTGATCGAAATCAATCGAGATACCCTTTTGGCATTGACCTTGGATTCTGGTATGGTGGCGGCGAAACTGACCACCATTCCTGGAGGTGTACTCAAATTGCTGCTGGACGACATCAAGTATTTGCGGGAATACCACTTTGGTTGCAATGAACAAACTTCGAGCAAACTGACCGCCCTGCTATTGGAAAAATCCTTGCGCAGCATGCTCAATGAACCATTTCCACTGGAAAGTGATGTATACGAAGGAATCGGCATCCTGGAAGAACGGCAATTGCCCGAAGGTGGCTGGGCATGGTGGCAAACCGGACAACAACGGTTTTGGACAACCAATTATGTATTGCAAACCTTGCTTCGTGCCGCTCAAGCCGGTTATCCAGTCAAAGTCCTGGAAAAGGGCTTGAGTTTTTTAAAAAACAATTTGGACAAAATGAATGAAGAAGACCGCTTGGTTTCAATTGAAACACTGACCAAAGCGGGGAAAAAGCCGGACTTGACTTCATTGAATAAAAAGGGAAATGAAAATTCGCTGTACACCATACTACTGAGACAGCAAATGCTCCAAGCCAATGGCCAGCAGTATTCTCTGGATACCTTGTATAAATACCAGCGTTTTACGGATTCGGGAGGTGCTTTTTGGAATGGCGAGGAAATATTTGGGTTCAGTGGTTACCGCATCGCTGATTGCAGTACCCAAAACACGCTCATTGCTTATTCCATTTTCAAAAAAGCTGGCAAAGAAGAGGAATTAAAAAAGATCAGGCGTTACTTCCTGGGCAATAGGGGTTTTTACGATGGCAATTACCGTTACGGTGGGAGATGGAACAATACCATGGAGGTTGCAAAAATTTTGGAAGCCATTTTGCCTGACTTAATGAAGGACCATAAAATAGCGGATAATCCTCGTGAAAAATCAGCCACAAAGCCCAATCCCTACAAAACCTTGAACATTGGCGAAAAACCACTTTCCCTTGATTTATCAAAAAGTGATACTTTTTTCATACAATTGAATGGAGAAGTCGAAACTGTTTATTTGACGCATACCCAGTACTCAAAATCGGAAGAAAAACAAACGCAGAGTAAACCTGTTTTTACCGTAAAATCATCTTTTATAGAAGCCAATCAACAGGTAGAGTCTCTGAGAAATGACACTCCGGTAAGTCTACGCGTAGAAGTTGAAAATTTCAAACCTGCCAATTATGTTATGATCGAAATTCCCATTCCTGCTGGTTGTACTTACTTTAATAAACAAGAGTCACGCAATGGTCACGAGGCTCACCGCGAATATTTCACGGATAGGGTTGCTATTTTTTGTGATGCTTTGCCCGCAGGTAAACACCAATTTGAAGTACAACTTGCTCCGCAGTTTACGGGTTCTTTTACCCTCAATCCGGTTTGGGTGGAAGACATGTATCATCCATTAGAGAACGGGAGCAATTACATAAGGAAAGTGCTGATCAAGCCCTAGAAAGGGTATAAATACAATAACACCCCCCCTGTCATTTTGACACCCGACCCCACATTGGCACGACATATGCTAAGAGAAAGGCGTTGTTGAAACCCAATGATTATAAAAACTTTACTAATATTCTGATTATGAAGCCTATCAACGATCGAGTTGTAGTTAAACCCGCTCCGGCTGAAGAGAAAACCAAAGGTGGCATCATCATTCCTGACACTGCCAAAGAAAAACCTCAGCGCGGTGAAGTAGTGGCCGTTGGCCCAGGCAAAGACGGTAACCTGATGACCGTTGCGGTCGGAGACATCGTCCTCTACGGCAAATATGCTGGTCAAGAGCTGAATTTTGACGGCCAGGACTATCTGATCATGCGTGAAGATGACATTTTGGTCGTCATGTAACGCGGACTGTCACTTAGTCTATTTGTCATTAGACGCCTGACATTGCGTCTCTTTTCAACATTCCCTTTTTCGACATTTTAAATTCAAAAGCAATATGGCTAAGGAAATTAGCTTCAATCGCGATGCACGCGAAAAATTGCGCGCAGGGGTAGATGCTCTGGCTAATGCCGTGAAAGTAACCCTCGGACCCAAAGGCCGTAACGTAATTATCCAAAAAAGCTTTGGTGCGCCTCAGATCACCAAGGATGGTGTGACCGTAGCCAAAGAAATTGAACTGGAAGACGCCGTTGAAAACATGGGCGCTCAAATGGTTAAGGAAGTTGCGTCCAAAACTGCAGACATTGCAGGTGATGGTACCACAACTGCCACCGTTTTGGCACAAGCCATGATCAGCGCGGGTTTGAAAAACGTTGCTGCTGGAGCCAACCCAATGGACTTGAAGCGCGGTATGGATAAAGCTGTTCGCAAGGTGGTTGAAAACCTGAAGGAGCAGTCTGAGCAAATCGGCGACGATTTCGAAAAAATCAAACAAGTAGCGGCTATTTCTGCCAACAACGACGAAGAAATTGGTGCCCTGATCGCTGATGCGATGAAGCGCGTAACCAAAGACGGCGTTATCACCGTAGAAGAAGCAAAAGGTACCGATACTTATGTTGATGAAGTATTGGGTATGCAATTCGACCGCGGTTACCTTTCTCCTTACTTCGTGACCAACACCGAAGACATGGCCGCAGAGTACGAAAATCCGTACATCCTGATCACCGACCGCAAAATTTCTAACATGGCCGACATCGTGCCAGTATTGGAAAAAGTAGTAGGCAGTGGCCGTTCACTCCTGATCATTGCTGAAGACATCGAAAGCCAGGCTTTGGGCGTATTGGTGGTCAACCGCCTGCGTGCCAACCTGAAAATCGTTGCCGTTAAAGCTCCTGGATTCGGCGACCGTCGCAAAGCCATGTTGGAAGACATCGCTGTGTTGACTGGTGGTACCGTTATCTCTGAAGAAAAAGGCTACAAGCTGGAAAGCGCTGGCCTTGAGCACCTGGGCAACGCCGAGAAGATCGAAGTGGACAAAGACAACACCACGATCATCAACGGCAAAGGTGACGAAGAGCTGATCAACGCACGCATCGCGCAGATCAAACAGCAAATCGGCGCCACTACTTCTGATTACGACCGCGAAAAACTGCAAGAGCGTCTGGCAAAATTGTCAGGTGGCGTGGCAGTTCTTTACGTAGGTGCGCCTACTGAAGTAGAAATGAAAGAAAAGAAAGACCGCGTTGACGATGCATTGCACGCTACCCGTGCAGCCATCGAAGAAGGCATCGTAGCCGGTGGTGGCGTTGCATTGGTTCGTGCCATCAAGGTATTGACCAACGCAAAAGGTACCAACGAAGACGAAACCATCGGTATGGCAATCGTGAAGAAGGCGCTGGAAGCTCCTTTGCGCATCATCGCTGAAAACGCAGGTATCGAAGGTTCTGTAGTACTCCAGAGAGTGTCTAACTCTAAAGACGCCATGGGTTACAACGCACGTACCGACAAATACGAAGATTTGAAAAAAGCTGGTGTAATTGACCCAACCAAGGTTACCCGCATCGCTTTGGAAAATGCTTCTTCTATCGCAGGTATGGT
>NZ_JBBAKG010000056.1:0-25128 GCF_040403615.1 Haliscomenobacter sp.
TTACTTATCTAATCCTCTGGCAAAATGATCACTTATTTTTTTATCGCCCCTTAGACATGCTATTAAAGACGTTCCTGTCAAAAATCACCCTTGCTCTTGATGAAAATCATTTGCTATTCCTCGTTGTTTTTTCATTTTTGATGCATCAAAACAAAATTTCACAATCATGAATTTCGAACCTAATCTTACTATTGCCGAATGCGTCATCAGCTATTTCCTGATGATGGCCGTGATCATCATCGCTGGTTTTATTGGACAGTGGTGGATCGCGGGCTTTGGCTTGCTTTTATTCCTAAGGGGCATGACCGGTTTTTGCGCAGTCAAGGCCATGCGGAATGTGAAGCAGGCCTAATTGGCTCATTTACCTCAAAGGAAAAACAGGAAATTATTACTTGGTTACCTTTTTCAGGGCGAGTGCGTTCATGCAGTACCGCAGGCCACTAGGCGGTGGTCCGTCCTGAAAAACGTGACCCAAGTGAGCATCACAGGTATTGCACAGCGTTTCGATGCGGTACATCCCAAATCCCTGATCTTTGTGGTAACTGATGGAATTTTCATGAATTGGCTGGGTAAAAGAAGGCCAACCCGTGCCGCTTTCGAATTTTTCAGCCGAATCGAAAAGCACAGTGCCGCAGCACGCACAGACATACAACCCCGGCTCAAACAAGCTGCACATTTCAGAACTGAAGGCCCGCTCGGTTCCTTTCAGGCGCGTGATCCTGAATTCTTCTTCCGTCAGCAGTTTTTTCCATTCTTCATCGCTTTTTTCCACCCGCTGGTCAGGAGCAGGATTGCCACTGTTGGCAAATTTTAAGACATTCAGCCAATTTAACATGTTGATTTGGTTTTTTGTAACGCTATTCTGCAAAAGAAACCTGAGCAAGTTCCTGCATTTTCAATTCCAGGCGCAACAAGGCATTGTTGGGGTCTGAACCAAAAATGGAGTATACTACTGTATTGTTCTTGTCAACCAAAATCCAATGCGGGGTTCCGCCTGCACCGTAATTCAGGAAAGTGGTATCGTAGTTTTTGTCCTTGAAAAAAGGGAAGCGGATCGCAAAATCCTCCCGCGCTTTGGCAAATTTTTCCCTCGGAATGTTGAGCGATTCAAAATTGGTGTGGATGCCCAATACCTGCATTTGATCACCCATTTCATGTACAATCCGATTGGCGTAGGGAATGGCACGCCCCAAACAGCCCGGACAACCGAGGCTAAAAAACAAAATAAGCAGCGGCTTGCCAAAAAACGCTTCTTTCTGAGGCGGTTCTTCCTCAAAAATCTTTTCCAGCGACCAATCGGGCAAGGGAGCTCCTACCCTGAGCAAACTTAGATCTAATCGATTGTGCATGCTCTAATAACGTTTTGAAGGGAATGTGGTTGAAAGGAAGCATCCTATGGCGGTTTTTATTTCACGCAGATTTCGCTCAGAAAAATCTGAGGGAAATAAAAACGTCTTTATGGCTTCTTTAAATTTCTTTTTATGTCCCTCAATACTGCGATGAGCGCTTACCAAATATAGGAATTTCCGTAAAAATAATTTAACTTGTCTGAAATTCTGGTAAACTGTTTGGCAAAACAATGTGTACTTCTAGCGACTGCAATCATTATTTTTCACACAAGAACTTTTGACTTTAGCTATTAAGCACTTAAATTGATTGAAAATATGGCAAAGAGTGGAATTTCCTTTCAGTAAAACGTTGTTTATTCAGACCGTAGCTGATGGTAACATCATCTGGAGAAAACACGTCCTCGAAAAAATGATAGAACGTGGAGTTTCTCGTGCTGAGGTTCTTGAAGCATTAGAAACTGGTGAAGTTATACAATGCTATCAGGATGATCGCCCCTTTCCCAGTGTTTTGATTTTGGCATTTCCATCTGAAAGGCCATTACATGTTGTAGTTGCATTTGATGAATTAAATGCAGTTGCATTTGTGATAACCACCTATGAGCCTGATTTAGGAATCGTTGAAGAAGATTTTAGAACCAAAAAAAAGTAAGATGAGCCATACGCCTTCGCAATGCCCTTTTTGCAGTGGAAAAATTGAACCTTCCACTACTACGTTTGCCGTTGACCTCAAAACAGGTCTAATCATAGTCCGTGATGTGCCTGCATTGGTTTGCACCCAGTGTGGCGAGGAGTGGATTGAAGATTCAGTATCTATTCAGTTAGAGGGCATTACGGAAAGAGCAAAATTGCAGAAAACGCAATTGGAAGTTGTTTCAATGGGTTAGTTTATGCCTGTTATGCTCTATTTTATCAGGGAAGATGTCTGCAACGATGCTGAAAATCTAGATATCTTTTAAACCTCAGGTCTTGAAAAAAAAAGGCGCACATGAAAAAATGGATTTTTTTACTCTTCATCGCTAGTGCATTTGCGGTTTCCGCTCAAAATGGCCACGACACCAAAGTCAAATTGTACAATCCAGCTGCCGATGCGAAAGCCGACATCAAAGCTGCGGTAGACAAAGCTGCCAAGGAAGGCAAACACGTATTGTTGCAAATTGGGGGCAACTGGTGCAGTTGGTGCATCCTGTTTCACAATAAGGTCAGCAGCAACGATACTTTAAAAACGGCGCTGGACAAAAACTTTGTCAGCTACCACCTGAATTACAGCCCTGAAAACCTGAACGAAGAGGTGCTGGCTTCATTGGGTTATCCTGAGCGCTTTGGTTTTCCGGTGTTTGTGATTCTGGATGGCAAGGGCAATCGCCTGCATACCCAGAATAGCGCTTACCTGGAAGAAGGCAGAGGCCACAGCACTTCACGGGTACTCGAATTTTTTGAAAACTGGTCACCTGCGGCAATTGATCCCAAAACGTATCAGAAAAAAGGGAAGTAAGCAGGGGCCATTCCCTGCTCAACAGGTATTTTATTGAAGGCGAACGGTTAGTACAGAACGGGATTCAACTCGGTATCAATCACTTCGCCCACCACTGCTCCTGGACACCAGGTGTTCCAGTCGTTGATCTGGTTTTGGTTTTCGGGGTCTTTCAGGATCATGTTTTTGTCCATGTAAATCACGGTCATTACCCTCCGCATTTGGTCGGTTAGGTTGGCGCCTGCGCGGTGGAATACCCAGCCGGAGTGAAAACTTATCTCCCCCAAATCGAAGGGTTCGATCACGTGTTCAAAATCAGTTACGCGGAGCTTTTCTCCAATCAGTTTTTCACTTTCATCGCCAATGCTCAGGTCTCTGCCTTCCACAATCTGATGGCTTCCGGCACTAAATTCCAATGGGCCCAAGGGCAGGGGTGTTGCTTGCAGCGGAATCCAGGCCGTAACGGTTTTATCGCTGCTCAGCGGCCAGTAATACTGATCGGCGTGCCAAGGCGTAATGCCGCCGCCACCTTCCTTGAACAAAGCTTGATCGTGGTACATCCTCACGCCATCTACCTGCATCAGATCGGCAGCAATTTTGGCCATGCGTTTGCTGAATACAAATTCCTTCACGACTTCGTTTTCCCGCCATAGATTGAACAATTGCAAAAATGCCTTGCCGTAAGTGTCCCGTTCATCCACTTTGCTGGTGACCGTGTTCATTTTTGCTACCTGTTGAGCAATGGCATCGCCGTAATGGGCCAAGGTCTCCGCGTCAAAAACGTTTTTCAATTTGATGAATCGATTTTTCTGGTAAAAACCGATTTGTTCTGCGCTGAGTGAGTAAGGAATGTTCAAAGCTTGCATCTGGACTTTTTTGTTTAAACGTTAAGTGGCTGAACAATTTTCTTGTGGACGGAATTTAAATAAAGTTACATTATGAATGCAACTTTATTTAATTCCGTGACTAAGTATGACGCAAAAAATTACTTCCCAATATTTTTCCTATGGATTAGCAAGCGGGAAAAGAAACAACTTATTTTGACCCCGGAAAAGAAAAAACCATTGAGCGATGATTCAACACCTAAAAGCACTTTCTCAACAGCCCTACTTCAAGCCGAATGCCCAAAAATTGATTCATTGGCTAATTTTCAGCAGCCTCTTCATACTGATCTTGCCCCTTGCTGCCCAAAAGCCCATCGAGTTGTACAATCGCTACCAAAAAGGCTCGCTCCAGATGGTCAATGGAAAACCGACTTTAAGCACCAAGGGCAACAATGCCATTTGGATGATCGAAAAAATTGCCAATAGCGCAGAAGTTCGCATCAAGCATCTCCCCAGCGGTGGATACCTGCACGCGGAAACCGATGCTACAATGCCCACCATCGGTACGATCCAGCCCGGCTGGGAGAGTGCCAGGTGGCTGATTGAAGAAACCGATGAGACTTTTTACCGCATCAAAAACAAGTGGCGGGGTACTTACCTGCGCAACGAAACCGGGATAGTGGAATTGGGAGAGTCCCAACCCGGCTGGTGGGGCGGCCAATGGCTATATATGTCGCCAGTCTCCATGACGGCTACAACAACCGCAAACCCACCGACGGGGCGCTTAAAAGTGCGGGGGGTGTACATTGTGCCCAGTGGCCAGCAGGAGAAACCCGGTGCCAAAGCGGCCATTGCGGCCATCCTGGCCATGATGCAATGGCACTTTTTGCAACAAATTGGGGTCACTTTTGAGTATGAGCCCGAGGTCGCAGTCATTCGCACCAATGCGGATACCCCGTCCGCTTCCACATTGGATATGGCCTTGGAACTGGGTAAAAAAGCCTTGAACAAAGATTACGAGGGGAATAAAAATATCCTTTTCACGGTGGTGGAAGGTGGCTTGGGTGGACCCGCGTTTGGCACCCCAGGCATGGTCAGAATGCCCCAATCTTTTTGGGGAGATGTATACGATACCTACCTCAAGCAGCCCAATACCATGGCTACAAAGTTGGCGGGCTGGTCACATGAATTGGGCCACGCCTTGGGGCTGGAACATACCGGGGAATCGACCAAGCCTTGTCTTTTGAAAAACTACCGGGTGGATATGGGCACCTTGCCGTCCTTGTTGATGCAACAGAGCAAGGCTTTTCCCGTGGTTTACGATTACCCTTTCCACAAGGATGAAATAAAGATGCTGCTGGATTCGACCTACTGCCAGGAATGTTTGATCGAACGGGGCGAGCGCCCAGCAGCGGTGCGTTACCTCCGCGCCCGGCAGGTACAAGCCAATAAATTAGCCACTGCTGGCAATGTAGTGATGCTGGAATATTATACCAGCGGCGGGGCCAAAGGTGCTTTTGTGAAGCAGTCCAATGGCGAATGGAAAGAAACCGACCTCTTGGGGAAGGCTAACTTTACCTTTAAAGAAATTCGTCGGGATCAAACTTCAGTATACCTCGAAGATGCATCGCGCAATATGGCAATCACCCTCAATTTGGCTACCCGAACGGTGCTGTACAACCTGATCAATCAGGGGAAACCGCAGGGGTTGTATTCGATTTTGTGGGCAAAGGGGGGCTGAGGGGGTTCAAGGAAAGGGAGTTCTTTCTGCCCAATCAGCCAGAATGGGGGTAAAAATGATCGTTTTGGCTACAACTATTCATTCTTGCAGCCAAAACGAGGGTAAAAATGGCAGTTTTGGCTGATTGAATCAATTTAAGCGGCTACAGATTGCAACCAGTCTTGCCGTTCAAACAGTTCCTGCACATCATTGCCTTTTGCGAAAGAAAAGCAGTTGATCATTTGCCTTGATTCAACCATAATTTCATCGCTCAGAAAGTCATTTTGTAAACTCCAACCCAACAATCCTATTCGCCGTTCTCACTTCGTAATAGCCAACTACCTTTTTGCCATTGGCCTTGGCGATCAGCGGGGTGATGTAGCAATCAAATTTTTCGGTTTTTCCGCCCGCTCCGCTGATGCTGATTTGGTCGGGTAAGTCGCTGGTGGTTGGCTCGCCCGCATTATTGAGAATGCCTTCGAAGGTTTTGGTTTCGGGCGTAGGCTGAAAGGGATCGCCATCATTGTAAACCGATTTGCCGTTTAGTGTCAAGTCCAGCAGTGCATTCTCCAGCTCGCTGGTGTACTCGAAGGAGATGTATTTTCCGGCAGAACTGCCCAGTTTTTCCAGATCGAGGCCTTGAATGTCTTCTGCGTTGAGGAGGAAGCCTTCCGAAAATCCTCTTTCGGGGAATTCGATTTCCAGGCTGTACATCGGGTAGCCAGCATCTTCAACGGTCTTGATGAGGCCCAGTTCGCGGAGCGTGTCCAGGGCTACTGGTGCGTCGCTTTCGGTAGTCTCGTTACTTGCTTCATTGTTGGTGTTGGAATCGGTCGAGTTGCCGCAGGAGCTTATCCACACCAGGCTGCAAACAGCCAGCAGGACAAGCGTGAAATTCCAGGATTTAAACATATTTGAACGGTTTATTGGTTGAAACTACAAAATACCGCGTTGCCCAATTATTTTTCCTATTGGCAAGTCAATAAATTGGCCATTGCTGGCAATTCCTTCACGATGTGAACAATGGTTGCGACGTTACTAACCTCTAGAAGTTTAGTAAACGTCGAAACCTATTGTTCACATTCTTAGAGCGTTTTCATGTCAATCACAAAGCGGTATTTTACATCAGATTTAAGGATGCGCTCGTAGGCTTCGTTGATGTCTTTCATGGCGATGACTTCCACATCCGAAACGATGTTGTGCTCAGCGCAGTAGTCCAGCATTTCCTGGGTTTCCTGGATGCCCCCAATCATGGAACCTACAATGCTGCGGCGTTTCGAGATGAGTTTTTCCGCAGCTACCTTATGGTCTTCAGGAGGAATACCCACCAGGAGCATTTTGCCCTCTACCTTGAGCAAATCGAGAAAACTGTTGAGGTCGTGAACGGCTGAAACGGTATTCAAAATGAAGTCAAAATGATTTTTCAGCGGTTTCATTTGCGCTTCATCAGTGGTCAGCACAAAATGCTGCGCGCCCAAGCGTCTGGCATCGGCTTCTTTGGAGGGAGAGGTACTTAACATGGTTACTTCCGCGCCAAAAGATGCAGCAAATTTAACGGCCATGTGCCCTAATCCGCCTAAGCCTAATACGGCCACTTTGTGTCCTTTGCCTACTCCCGCAAAGCGCAGCGGGGAATACGTCGTGATCCCCGCACACAACAGTGGTGCAACGGCTTCCAACTGATCGGTAAAAGGGATGTGCAGGGCGTATTTTTCATCAATAACATACTTGGAAGAATACCCACCAAAGGTCGGCGTAACTCCGTCGCGGTAAAATCCGTTGTAGGTTGGCGTCATGCCTTCATCGCAATACTGTTCCATCCCGCTTTGGCAGGAAGGACAAGTGCGGCAAGAATCAACAAAAACCGCTACACCAGCCAGCTCTCCTACTTTGAACTTGGTGACATTGGTGCCAACTGCGGATACCCGACCTACGATTTCGTGTCCGGGTACAATCGGATAAACCGAGGGACCCCACTCGCTTTTGGCCATGTGGATGTCGGAGTGGCATACCCCGCAATACAGGATATCGACCAAAATATCATCTGCGCCGACTTCTCTTCTTTCAAAATCAATGGGTGCAATTGGAGCTGTTTTGCTCAAGGCACCGTAACCATTTACTTGCATGTTGAATTATTTGATGGGTGTAAATTTAAGCAAGAGTACGCCGTGATGGGCAATATTCGTATGAATTGATCCACTTATTTCGCCGTCATTGAAGGTGGCGCCTGCTCTGGTTTACTTCCCCAGGATTTATTGGGTTTTGGGCCAAGTTGCAGGGTCATTTTGCCGCCTTTCACGAGCGTTTCATGCAAAATCCAGGATTGATTCAGGGCTTTGCCATTCAGCATTGCCGATTGGATGTAGCAGTTCTGTGGGTCATTGTTTTTGGCCTCGATGACGAATTTCCCGCCAGGGTAAAACTTCGGATTGAGGTTCAAGGTGACTTTGTTGAAAATCGGGCTGCTGATTTCATAAAATGGCTTGCTTGAAGTACCGCCATTGACTGAAAAAAGGCCAGCTTTCATCAATACCGCCAGACTGCCCATTAAGCCCTGGTCTTCGTCGCCGCTGTACCCAAAATTGGGTGAAAGATCACTGTATACTTTTTGCACTACCTGACGAGACCAATACTGCGTCAGCCAGGGAGCACCGGAATAATTGAACAAATACGCGGTTTGGATACTGGGTTGGTTGCCGTAGTTGATGTACACCCGGCGCAATTCTTCCAGGGTTTCCTTGTCATGTGATTTGCCAGAAACGAAGTCGTGTTTTTGCGCTTTTTCAAAAGATTCATTCAATCTCTTCGTAAAAGTTTCGCGGCTACCCATCAGTTTGATCAAGCCTTGCACGTCGTGTGGGACAAACCAAACGTATTGAGCGGCAGTACCTTCCTCCCAACCATGATCGTAGGTCAGGATATCGACGGGTTCGCCCCATTTGCCATCCAGGGTGCGGTTCCACATCCAACCGATTTCGGGATTCCAAATGTTCTTATAATTTTCGGCGCGTTTCATGAAGAGCTTGTAGTCGTCCATTTTGCCCAAGGCTTTGGCCATTTGGGCCAGGCCAAAATCCTGATAGGCGTACTCCAGGGTTTGGGTAGATCCATCCTGGTGGAATCCGTAGCGGATTTGGCTCAGGGGATGGGGTACGTAGCCCCGTTCGATGTAATACTCGATACCGCCGCCTTTGAAGGTATTGTGCTCATAACCCACCTTGCTCATCATGCCACCAGGGAAGTGGTTTTTGCGGAGCCCTTCGTAGGCTTTTTCGATGTTGAAGCCCTGAATGCCTTTTAGGTAGGCGCTTACAATAAAGGGCGTGGTAGAAGCCCCGGTCATGACGTAGGTGTAGTTGCCCCCAGCCGGACCGCGCGGAATCAGGCCGCCATCCTGGTACATCATCACCATTGAGTTGACGAAAGACTCGGTTACTTCGGGATACACCAGGTGCCAGAGGCTATTGATGGTCCATTGCGCGCCCCAGAAAGAGTCGGAGTTGTGGTGGTTGTATTTGGGTTGGTCTTTTTCGTCGAGCGGAATTTGGCCGATGCGGCGTTCGGGGCCGGTCATGTCGGAGTATTTTCCATTCACATCGCTGATGATGCGGCGGCCCTGGAGGGCGTGCCAGAGGTCGGTGTAAAAACGGCTGCGTTCGGTATCGGTACCGCCTTCAATTTCGATGCGGCTCAACCACTGGTTCCAGTCGCTGCGGCTGTCTTGTGCGGTTTTTTCAAAATCCCAATGTGGCAATTCGGTGTTGAGGTTGAGTCGGGCTTGTGCTTCACTCACGTAGGAAATGGCAACTTTCATTTTGCGTACTTCGCCAGCCTGAGTGGCAAAACTGACATAAGCGCCTATTCTGGCGCCATCAATCAGGTCGCCGATTTCTTCCAATTGGCCATTGCGCCAGCCTTTGAACGAATCAAAGGGTTTGTCAAAAACAGCGACAAAAAACACCGTAACCGTTTTGGGGCGGCGAATGGTGGGTGCCATGATGGCATAGCCTTCGATTTCCTGGTTGCTGACTTTGCGGACATGGCCTTTCTCGGTATCGGATGGCCCCAGGAAAGTGGAAAAATCAAAGAGGATATGGCTTTGTTCGGATTTTGGGAAAGTGTATTGGTGAAAACCTACCCGAGTAGTGGAACTCAATTCCGCAGTAATGTTGTAGGCGTCCAAAACTACTTTGTGGTAACCTGGCTTGATGATTTCTTTTTCGTGCACATATTTTGAACCGTACTGGTTTGCGCCCAAATGTCCCTTGAATGCGCCAGTAGTGGGCAGTACAGGCACTCCCGAAAGTTGCCAGCAATGGACATGGCTAAAACATTTTATACTGTCTTTTTCGTAGCGGTAGCCTGCGTTCCAATCGGCGTTGATGGCGTTGTCGGGGCTGAGGTTGACCATGCCAAAAGGGCGGGTGGCGGAGTTGAAAAAAAACCAACGGGAGTTGGCAGCATCGAGGAGAGGGTATACGAGATCGACGGGGGCTTTGGGGGTGTTTTGGGTAAAAGCCATCTGACTTTGAAGAAAGAATACAATCAAAAAAGGCAGGCTTGCTGTTAAAGGAAAAAATCTCTTCACGGTTTTTAGCTTATTTAATCTCTGAGGTGCTCTGAGGTGTCTAAGGTGGTTCAAATAAAACATTCTGACCACTTCGTGGTCTATTTTTGAACCACCTTAGGCACCTCAGGACACCTTAGAGATCGTGCGTTTCACTTTAATTTGGATTGGAATCAGAACTCCCGAATTTTGATGCTCCGGTAATGCACCTCATCGTGGTGATCCTGCAAGAGAATATGTCCTGCTGGAGCTTGACCAAATTTGGGATGAGGGCTGTATTTGCTCTTGGCGATCAGGTTGCGGAAGACTTGAGAGTGACGGTCGTATTCCACCGTTTTGAGGTTATTGAGCCAGTGTTCTACGTGGCCATCTTTGGATACGATGCGCAATTTGTTCCATTTCCCGGGAGGGTTCATGCGCTTTTCAGTAGTGCCTTCCGAGAGGTTTTCGGCAGCAATGAGGTCGTAAAGAGAGCCGGTGGTGCGGTTGCCGCCCACGCCAGCTTTGGCATCGGGGTGATTTTGATCGTCCAGGATTTGAAATTCTGGTCCCAGCCCGGCGGTAGACTTGGATTTGCGGTCTTCCTGTACAAAATATTTCAAGCCACTATTGGCTCCCACGGTCACTTTGAAATCCAGTTCGAGTTCAAAATTGGAAAATTCCTCGTTGCTGATGATGTCACCACCGCTGCGGGTGCTGTCCTGATGAGAGCTCAATACTTTCAGTACTCCGTCCTGAATGGCCCAACCCGCTGAGGGGAAAGCATCGGCGTTGAACTTGCGCCAACCGGTGCTGGTTTTGCCGTCCCAAAGCAAGCGCCAGCCTTTTCTTTTTTCGGATTCCGACAATTGATTGGGAAGGTAATTGACCTCGGGGGCTTCTTCGCCACCCTGCCATACGCAGTCTTTCAGGCTGGTAGTGGCAATGCGGATGTTGCGCCATTGCACGGTGAGACCGTTTTGGACTTCCTGTCTAATGGCGTGTACTTGCAGGGCAATGAATCCGCGGGCAGTTTGGTTGTCCAGCAAATTGGTACAAGGGATGCCGTTGATCCAGGTTTTAATGGATGAGCCAATGGCTTCGATGTGGTACTTGTTCCATTGGCCATTTTTAAAGGCTTTTTGTCCTTGAGGGTTGATGGCCAGCGGATACAGCCAGCCGTTGCGGGCTTCGTCGTAAAGGCCGCCGCTCCAGGCGCGTTCAGCAGGGTCAATTTCCACCTGATAGCCATGAACGCGACTGTTCATAACGGCGGGATCGCTGATGCTGCGGATTTGAATGCCGGAGTTGAGTCCTGGATCTACTTTTACTTCCAGTTCCAATACAAAATCACTGTACAATTCTTCGGTACAAAGAAAAGTATTGGGGGTATTGAGCTGAGAGATTCCGATGATGGTTTTGTCTGCGATTTTGTATTCCGCAGTCCCGTTGCGTTTTACCCAGCCTTTGAAGTCTGTTCCGTTGAAGAGGTCTTTCCAGGGTGCTTGTCCAAAAACGTTGACGGCAAGCAGCAAAAAAAGGCAAAAAGTAGCTGTTGATTTCATTGAATGTTGAATTGAGTGGGTCATTTAATGCGAATATACAGGAGTCATCGCAAATTAGGAATGACTCCTGTATTTTTCAAAAGATCAATATCCTGCGTTTTGAGCCATAGCAGGAAAAGACAAGTCGATTTCAGCTTGTGGAGTTGGTGAAAGGTAATGAATCACGTTGGTACCGGGGTAGTGGCTCACCTTTGTCGTCTGCCATTACCCCGGTGATTACCTTATCGGGTATCTCTGAGATGATGGGTACATTGATTTCAGTGGATTTTACCTAAAAAATACGCACAAATGGCAGAAGAGCTCAATATCACCGTTAGTGCGGTAGAGCGCCTGATCAGTCGAGTCTTGGCCAAATTACGCACCGAACTCAAAGAGGAGTGGTTGTTGGATCGCTAAGTAGTGGGGCAAAAATAAGTGTTTCATTTTCTTTGAATTATCCTATAGCCATTGCTTCCTTGCTTAGCCTTTCCATATCCCGAATCAGCAATCTGCGGCGGTCAAAAGTAAGGATGTTCCGATCTCTCAAATCATTGAGCAAAGTAGTCACCGTTTGACGGGAGGTAGCCGTAAGATTGGCAATTTCCTGGTGGGTAATGAATTTGCGAACTTCGGTTTCAAAGCCTACTCTGTGGCCTTTTTTCTCTGCAATTTCCAGCAAATATTCGATGATGCGGGTACGCGAATCTTTGAAAACCAGAGACTCCAGGCGTTTTTCCATTTCTAAAACCCGCGATCCCAAGATTTTCATCAAAAAAAGATTGAGGGCGGAATGGTCGCGCATGAGAGCTTTCATCTCATCCACGTTGACTACGCATACGGTTGCCTCATCCATGGCGTAGGCAAAATCACGGCGTTTTTCTTCTCCGATCAACGATAACTCTCCAAATACATCTCCTTTGCCCAAAATGGCTTTGGTAATTTCTTTGCCTGAATCACCGTAGGTACCAATTTTGACTCGGCCATCGGTGAGGAAAAATACGCGATCGGCAGATTCTTCGGGCAAATAAATGTATTCACCTCTTTTGTAGCAGCGATGAAAATGGGCTTCCAGATCTCCCCGACGAATTTTTTGGGGACAAAAAATACCAGTTACGTCAACACTTTCTAAATACCAATATGCTTCGTTGCTCATTGTTATTTCAATTGTTAATTCTCACGCTTTTAATTCACTGCGTAAGTTAATCAGAAATCTACAATTAGGAAAGAGAAGATACTGAAAAGCTACAATTCCCTTCTTGTGTATGGTGACTGAATAACGATTTTTTTTTCGCTTAATGCATGTCGAATGGCCTTTGCGAAGGAAATTGCGTGCATACCGTCGCCGTGAAGACAGATCGTATCTGCTTGAAGTCGAATACGTTGCCCCTCATGCGTAACGACGAAGCCTTTTTCGAGCAGGCCCAACACCTGCGCAATGCATTGATCGGTATCTTGGATCAGGGCATGGGATAAGTGGCGGGGGGTGAGGGTGCCATCGGCTTGATAGCTTCGGTCGGCAAACACCTCGTTGGCGGTTTGCAAGCCCAGTGCATGGGCAGCCTGAATCGAAACACTGCCGCTCAAACCGAAAAGGATCAGGTTGGTGTCAAAATCGCGCACTGCTTCTGCAATGGCGTTTGCCCATTCGAGGGATTGGGCTGCTGCGTTGTACAGCGCACCGTGCGGCTTGACGTGCCGCACAACGGCGCCTTCTTCTTGCGCAATGGTGGAAAACAGCGCCAATTGTGTTTGTACCAATTGGTAAACCTGTTCTGGAGTGAGCGCTATCGTTGTTCTCCCAAAATTCGCCTTATCGGCAAACCCCGGATGCGCACCAATCGCAACATTATGCTGCAAGGCCAATCCGATGGTACGCCGAATGGTGGCTGCATCACCAGCATGAAATCCACAGGCGATGTTTGCCGAAGAGATCAGGGGCATTAAATCGGCATCGGTTGTAAAGCCTTCGCCGAGGTCGCAGTTGAGGTCAATCATTGCTTATTCAGGTTCAAACCCGAGTACAATGTTGAAGTTGGCTACACCTTTGGAAAAGAGTTTGGTTGCGCCGGGTTTGTCAAAGCCCAGACCGTAGTCAAAACCAAGGATACCAAACATGGGCAAGAATACCCGTAAGCCCATACCCACCGAACGTTTAAGGTCGAAGGGATTGTAATCACGCAAGCTCTTCCAGGTGTTTACCCCTTGCATAAAGGTGTGCACATAAATGGTAGAACTTGGATTGAGCGACAGCGGGTAACGCAATTCCAAGGTAAATTTATTGAAGATCGGCGTGGGGGTTTGCCCGGAGCCGGATGGATCAGCGTTGTTTTCAAAATCGGCAATTTCGTAACCCCGTGCAGAGACGATGTCTACCCCTTGGAAACCAAATTGCTGGTTGTTCAAACCATCGCCACCCACCTGGAAGCGTTCGAAGGGAGAGGTACCGATTTTTTTATTGTAGAAGCCCAGGATACCAATCCGAGAAGAGGTTTTGAGTACCAACTTGCCGGTAATGGTGGTGTACCAATCGAAGTCAAATTTCCACTTGTGGTATTCCAAAAAGCGGAAACGCTCATTGGCCGACAACTCGCCGTAATTTTTGTTGGGGTTAAACAAAGAATAGGGAGGTGTAGCCTGGATCACCAAAGAGATATTGGAACCATCCTTAGGGAAGGTAGGATCGTTGATTGTTGAACGGGTGAAGTTCTGACGGATACTGAAGTTGTTGAATGTGCCTGTGGATACGATTTCGCCTTGGTCGGTACGGAACAAGCCTTGCGTCCATTGATTCAGCTTCAAGGATTGGATGTTCAGGGCGGTACTTGACACAAAGTTGTCATCCGGCCATTTCAGGCGGGTCCCCAAGCTCACCGATCCTTGGGTGATATTCAAGCTTTGGCTGCCTCCGCCCAAAAGCGGGTAGGCAAAGCGGTTGAAGAATCCACCTACCGTAAAGGAGTTGGGCTTGTGGCCACCCAACCAGGGTTCGGTAAAAGATACGTTGTAGGATTGGTAAAACTGGCCGTTGGTTTGTGCCCGAATCGAAAGGCGCTGACCATCACCGGTAGGCAGTGGCCGCCATGATTCCTTGTTGAACACGTTGCGCATCGAGAAGTTGTTGAAGGATACGCCCAAGGTGCCGATCACCCGGCGAGCGCCACCCCAACCTGCCGAAAGCTCCAACTGATCCGCTGGGCGCTCTTCTACTACATATTGAATGTCTACCGTTCCACGTTCGGCGTTGACCGGCGTTTGGATGTCCAGTTTTTCTGGGTTGAAGTAGTTGAGTGCCAAAATCTGCCGCTGAGAACGGATGATCTCTGAGCGGCTGAATTTTTCACCGGGCAAAGTGCGCAGTTCCCGACGAATGACGTGTTCGTGGGTACGGTCGTTGCCTTTGATGATTACTTTATCGATGGTGGCCTGAGGCCCTTCAAAAATGCGCAATTCCAGGTCAATCGAGTCTCCTATAACCGATACTTCGGTAGGGTCAACGTTGAAAAACAGGTAACCGTTGTCCATGTACAGGGTACTTACATCTCGGCTATCCTGGCTAAAACGCAGGCGGTTTTCGAGGAGTTCCTGGTTGTAGATGTCTCCTTTTTTGATGCCCAATACCTGATCGAGCGCTTCATTGTCGTAAATGGAGTTTCCTTTCCAGGCTATGTTGCGGAAGTAATACCGATTTCCTTCGTTTACTTTCAGTTGGATGTGCATGTCTCCCTTGGCGTCGCGCCAGATGCTATCGCTGAGAATGCGGGCATCGCGGTAACCTACGGTGTTGAAATACTTGATGACATCCTTTTTATCTCCGTCGTATTCGTCGCCGATGAATTTAGACCCGGCCAAAAAGCGTTTTTTCTCTTTGGTCTTGTCCATTTTCTTGAGCAGCTTCTTTTCTTTAACATTGGTCACGCCTATAAAAGAGATGTCTTTGATTTTGACCTTCTCCTCCAGATTGATGTCAAAAAGCAATTTGACCGAATTCAATCGGGCAGTATCTGGCGTTTCTTTAACGTCTACGTTGACGTCCAGCCAACCTTTCTTGATAAAGTTCTTCTCCAATGCTCTAGCAGCGTTGGATTTCATGTTATCAGTCACAATCCCCCCTTTGGTGATGTGCTGATTTACTATTTCGTTGAGGGTTTCGTGCTGGCCTTTGCCCACTCCCTTGTAATTGTACAAGGACAAACGAGGTCGTTCCTGAACCTGGATCTCCAAAAAAATAACATCCCCAATGGTTTTTTCCTGAATGATTTGCACGTTGGTAAACAGGCGCAAATGCAACAATGCCTTGATGGCTTTGGGAACAATCGGACCAGGGATGCGGATTTTATCACCCACCTTGAGTCCAGAAATGCTGGTGATCGCATTGGCATCACTGAACTGAGCCCCGGTTACTCGGACGCCGCCAATTTCAAAATTGGCTGGGGTGGAATAATCAGCTACGGCCAAACTGTCGCGATTTTGAGCCAACAAGCTCATTGGCAACAGTATAGCTACAGCGAGCAAAAGATTGATTTGGGTGATGCGCAATAGCGACAACATACTACACTGAATGTATCTCATTAGTCCTCAGTTCTTTCTTTTTTCAATAACGAGCGCAAAAGTACGTCATTATTCCTTTTTTGCTACATAAGGGGAAGCTTTTAAAAAAAGTGTTCTTTCTCCAGCTTCAACTTTGTTCAAAAAAAATGATCTTTCTGCGGTTAATAGAGGAAAAAATCAGAAACGGGGTTGTATGTGCCTTCCTTTTTGTGGAAATAAAAACGGTGGATACTCGGGAGTAGCATATGGATTGATCAAAATCACTTCCGCTGGTTGAATTTAATCAATGCCCAATGTTTGGGAGGGTGGTAATTTGGAGGTATTAACCAATAAAAATACTGATTATGAACGTCCTGGCACCCGTTAAAAGCATCATGAGCACCCATTTGATTACGGTTGCTCCTTCTGACAAGCTCAGTATTGTCAAAGACATTTTTGAAGACCACAACATCCACCACATTCCTGTAGTGCGCTACAAGGAATTGATTGGCATCATCAGCAAAACCGATTTTCTGCATTTCCTTCAGGGTTTTTCGCCCAGTCAGGAAGACCGTTTTGTAAATTATGCAAGACTGCGTTCTTACGCTGCTGAGGAAATCATGACCAAAGGCCTGGCTAAGCTAAATCCCAACGACCGAATCAATATTGCGCTAGAAATTTTCATGGTCAATCGTTTTCACGCCATACCTGTAGTGGAAAATGATGATTTGGTGGGTATTGTAACGACTTACGACATCATTAAAGCATTGGCCAGCGAGCCGATCTCTACCAAACAAATTCTGGAAAATCAGCACCATGAAGGGGAAATGTCGGAAGGAATGGTAGGATGAGTTATGAATTATGAGTTATAAGTGATGAGTTATGAATTATGGCACACAACTTTACACAGTGGAGTAGAATTGTGTGCCACTCATAACTCATAACTCATCACTCATAACTTATCCTCCACTGCTTTAAGGTCTTCTTCCTGAAAATTGGGAAACCACTTGGCGAGATGGGTACGTGCTTGGCTGCGTACTTCCTGATTGATAAAAGCGGCAATGGTTACAAGCCCGAAGCCGAGAACGCCCAAATCATCAGTGTAGCCAATGATGGGAGAAATATCCGGCAAGAAATCGATGGGGCTGATCAGGTAGCCCAATACACCAATGACAATCTTTTTGGCCCAGCCCGGCGTATCCTTTCGTTTGTAGGCGTAAAACATCAGTAAGGCCGTATAAACAGTTTTGATGCCGATTTTCTGGGCAAAGCGCGTTAATTTTTGCCAAAATTTGCGCTCGGTATAGTTGTTTTCGTGTTGGCTCAGATTTTCAGCTGGGCTTTCTGCTTGGTCATTTTTGTTTTCTGGTTCCATAGACATTTAAGTTGAGCCAAAGTTGCAGTATTCTTCATCACTGCGCAAGGTGCTGCCGATGAATACAAGCAGAATTAAGACGAATGATGTTTGAACTCAAACCTTTCGCAAACGTTCACCTGCCAATTCCAGGGTTTCGTCTTTTTTGGCAAAGCAGAAGCGCACAATCTTGTCGTCACGTTTGCTTTGGTAAAATACGGAAATTGGAATGGCCGCTACACCATGCTCTATGGTAAGTCTCCGGCAGAAGTCCACGTCTGGCTCATCGCTGATCTGGCTGTAATCGCAGTTTTGAAAATAAGAACCTTCAGTCTGCAAAGGGCGAAAACGCGAGCCATGGATGACATCCAGAAAAGCATCTCGCTTGTGGGTAAAAAAAGTACCCAAACCCAGGTATTCGTGGGGATCTTCCAGAAAATCAGCCAGTCCGTATTGCACGGGCGTATTGACAGAAAACACGTTAAACTGGTGCACTTTGCGAAACTCTGCGGTCAATGTAGGAGGGGCGACGCAATACCCCACTCTCCATCCGGTATTGTGAAAGGTTTTGCCAAAAGAATACACCGCCAAAGCCCGTTCACGGAGATTGGGATAGCGCAAAATGCTCTGGTGCTCGTACCCATCGTACACCAAATGCTCGTACACTTCGTCGCTAAGGATAATAATATCGCCGCTGCTCACCAGTTTTTCCAGTGCCTGCATGTCCGCAGGTTTCAGGATTTTACCCGTGGGATTTTGGGGCGTATTGATGATGATCATGCGGGTTTTCATATTGATCAAACGCCGCAACTGATCCCAATCAATGGTATAGTCAGGAGCCGTGAGTTCAAAAGATTTGGTCACACCACCAAAAACCTCGATACTGGGTCGGTAGGAATCGTACGCTGGCTCGAAAACGATCACCTCATCGCCGGGACTCACAAAAGCACCAATGGCCGTAAATAGCCCTTGCGCTGCCCCTGCGGTAATGGTGATTTCCGTGTCCGGGTTGATCTGAACCCCGTACAAGCCGTCAATTTTTTCGGCGATGCGCTGACGCAACAATGGAACGCCTGCCATCGGGGCATACTGGTTGTAGCCCTGATACATGTAATGGGCCACCAACTCGCTCAAGCGTTGGGAGGATGGATAATCCGGAAAACCTTGCGCAAGATTAATGGCCCCGTGTTCTTGCGCTAAGGCAGACATCACCGTAAAAATGGTGGTGCCTACGCCCGGTAATTTAGATGACACAATCATGACAGCAAAACTAGTAAATGAATTGCACTCCTGGAATTGTTTTTTCAACCGACCTGTATATTATTGATACCTGGCATGCACCAGATCGATGGCTTTCGCCAAGTTTTGGTCTTTTTGCGTGACGGTATCTCCGGCATCGTGGGTGCTGAGATGGATTTCGACCCGGTTCCAAACGTTTGTCCACAGGGGATGGTGATTGTGCTTTTCGGCGAGGAAAGCCACTTCTGTCATAAAAGCAAAAGCCTGACTGAAATCTTTAAAAGTGAATGTTGCTGAGAGTTGATGGTCTTTTTCTGTCCACATGATGCGCTTGGTTTACCTAGTAAAAGCCCTAATCCAATCAAATGTTCAAAATGGAGGAGATGATTTTTGCGCTATAAATTTCAAAAACGTATCTTTGACCCTTGTTTTTCATCAAGTTAAAGTACAAGTGCAGCATGGCCACGCCGAGATCAGTAGCGTTTTATACACTGGGATGTAAGCTGAATTACTCAGAGACCTCCTCGATAGCCCGTTTGTTTGAAGGGGCAGGCTATACCGAAGTGGAGTTTGAGCAGGGAGCAGATGTGTATGTCATCAATACTTGCTCGGTTACGGATTTTGCCGATCGCAAATGCCGAAAAATCGTACGTCAGGCACTCCGCCAGGCGCCACAGGCTTTTGTGGTGGTGGTGGGTTGCTACGCGCAACTCAAACCCGAAGAAATTGCCGAAATTCCCGGGGTTGATCTGGTTTTGGGCGCTGCCGAAAAATTCCGCATCCTGGATTTTATTGATACCCTTTCCAAAGCTCCCGGCAAAGGCATGGTACACGCTGGAGAGGTACGCGAAGCCCGCAATTTTGTGGATGCTTTTTCTTTTGGCGACCGCACCCGTTCTTTTCTCAAAGTACAGGATGGTTGCAATTACAAATGTTCGTTTTGTACCATTCCGCAAGCCCGAGGCGCAAGCCGCAGCGATAAAGTGGAAAACGTAGTGGCCAATGCCTGGAAGATCGCCGAAATGGGGGTCAAAGAAATTGTGCTTACTGGCGTCAACATTGGCGATTTTGGCAACGGTACCGAAGTCATTGAAGGCACAGCACCAAAGAAAGAAGCATTATTCATCGACCTGATTCGCGAGCTGGATCAAGTTGACGCGATCAGTCGATTTCGGATTTCTTCCATTGAGCCCAATTTGTGCACCGATGAAATCATCGATTTTGTAGCGGGCTCGCAGCGTTTTGCGCCCCATTTGCACATGCCACTGCAATCGGGTAACAACAATCAACTGCGGCAAATGCGCAGAAGGTATACCCGCGAATTGTACGCCGACCGCGTAGCCCGCATCAAAGCACAAATGCCCCACGCTTGTATTGGCGTAGATGTGATTGTGGGTTTTCCGGGTGAAACGCAGGCAGATTTTCTGGATACTTATCACTTTTTGAATGATTTGGATATTTCATACTTGCACGTGTTCACTTACTCCGAACGCGCCAATACGCCTGCCGCAGAAATGGAGGGAGTTGTACCCGTCAACGTGCGTCGGGAACGCAACGAGATGCTGGGCATTTTGAGCGAGAAAAAGCGCCGGCATTTCTATGAGCAGCACCTGGGACAAACCCGGCCCGTTCTTTTTGAGGTACACAAAGATAAAACCCTCATGGCTGGCTTTACCGACAACTATATCAAAATAGAAACACCCCTCCATCCCGATTGCCTGAATCGTATCTTAACTGTTGATTTACAAAAAATTAACCGGGAGGGTATTGTGGAAATAGGGATGGGGATTTTTGCGTGAGCAATTACTTTTTTTATTTTTTTAAATTAAAAAATTTTTATCCTCATAAACGCTGGGTTTTATTGACTTTTCTCTTTGCACAAACGTATATGTGGAAAACTTTTTCTTAATATATTAATCTCATGGGGTTATTTCTAACCTAAATAGAGTAGTTTTACATCAGCTTTTGAACATGGACTATTTACCTGCCTTCGGCGTTTCTGCCATTTTTATTCCCATTTGACAATATTAATTTTTTCAAATTTTCTCCCATGAACATCAAACGTCCCCGAGGAGTGTACAAACTCCTGCTGGTATCTTGTATTGCCATGAGCTACACAAGCCCTACCAAAGCCAATCCAGATTATGATTTTCTGAGGGTTCATCCCGTACAATCCAACATTTTCCTCAAGGAAAAATTAACCAAATTGGTAGAATCTAATCCTCATTCCCGAGAATATGTAGAGATGTACACGGTCACGGGTAAAACCCATACTGCGGCATTGTTGGGTCGCGCTCTTTATTACTTTCCCATTTTTGAGCGCCACTTAAGTGATCAACACATGCCGCTCGAATTGAAGTACCTGTCGATGGTTGAATCCGAGTTGCGTACCGATGTAGAGTCGGGAAGTGGTGCAGTAGGCTTGTGGCAGTTTATGCCCTCCACAGCCAAGCATTATGGTTTGCGTATCGAAAACTGGCTTGATGAGCGCCGTGACCCCGAGGCCGCTACTGGTGCCGCTGTTGTTTACCTCAAGGATTTGTATGCTGAATTTCGGAATTGGGAACTGGTTGTAGGCGCGTACAATTGCGGTTCAGGCCGCATGCGCAGAGCAGTTCGCAAAGCAGGATCCAATGATTTTGCACAAGTAGCCCGTCATTTACCCGAACAAACCCAGGAGTATTTGGCTAAGTTTTATGCGGCGGCTTATGTTTCCTTTCATTTTCAAGACTTTAACATTGCCCCTCAACTGCCTTTGGCCCTGAGCGGTGGTACCAAGCGCATTGACGTAAGCGAGATCCATTCCTTCCAGGAATTATCGCGCATCTGCAAACTGTCGATTGCCAAGATCAAGCGCTTCAATCCTCAGTACCTCAATGGGACATGGCCAGAAGGAAATCAGGAGCTTTCGGTGCTGCTAACCGAAGAGGCTGCGCTGCGCTATTTGGCCCATTTCAATCGGATTCCTCAACGCATCGATGTGCTTCCAGAGGAGGCATTGGCCAATGATGGATACTTGCCCGTTACTCAACCTTACCGTATTCTGAATTCACTGCTGATCAATTTGGGTGGCAGAACGTCTACACCCGAGCGTACCCAAGGAAAGCGGGGGTACTATTCAAAATATTTTTTGAAAGAAGAGGTTTAGGAACAATGAAAAAATAACTACCACCTTTTCACTTTGCTCTTGAGTAATACTAAACCCCTTCTTTTCTATTCTATATTTTACAATTCAAACTTGATGCCCTGCGCCAATGGCAATTGGGTACTGTAATTGATGGTGTTCGTTTGTCGGCGCATGTACGCCTTCCAGGAATCGGATCCACTTTCGCGGCCACCACCCGTTTCTTTTTCTCCACCAAAAGCACCACCGATTTCGGCGCCGCTGGTTCCGATGTTGACGTTGGCGATGCCGCAATCAGAGCCTGAAGCAGAGAGGAACAACTCTGCTTCGCGCAGGTTGTTGGTCATAATGGCCGAAGACAAGCCTTGTGGAACGCCATTCTGGATGGCAATGGCTTCATCCAACTCACTGTACTTGAGCAGGTACAGAATAGGCGCGAAGGTTTCGTGCTTCACGATTTCGGCAGCGTGGCTGATTTCAGCGATGCAGGGTTTTACATAGCAACCGCTTTCATAGCCCGCGCCTTCCAGTACGCCACCTTGTACCAGCATGGTACCGCCCTGGGTTTCAATTTTTTCCAAAGATGCCAGGTAATTGCGCACCGCAGCCTGATCGATCAGCGGCCCTACATGGTTGTTTTGATCCAAAGGGTTGCCAATGCGGAGTTGGGTATAAGCTTTGGCCAGGCTTTGCCGCACCGTATCGTAAATGCTGTCGTGCACAATCAGGCGGCGCGTAGAGGTACAACGCTGTCCGGCAGTACCCACTGCCCCAAACAAGGCACCGGTAAGTACAATGCTGAGGTCAGAGCTTGGCGTGACAATAATCGCATTGTTGCCGCCCAGTTCCAGAATGCTGCGTCCCATGCGGCCTGCTACATTTGCGCCAACGGTACGCCCCATGCGGGTGCTTCCGGTGGCCGAAATCAAGGGCACCCGATTATCCATGGTCAGGTATTCACCGATGCGGTAATCGCCATTGATGATGCAACTTACCCCTTCGGGAACAGCGTTGTCACGTAGCACTTTCTGGAAAATATTTTGACAGGCCACTGCACAAAGTGGCGTTTTTTCGGAAGCTTTCCACACACTTACATCGCCGCATACCAGAGCAATCATCGAATTCCAGGACCAAACCGCCACTGGAAAATTGAACGCTGAAATGATGCCCACTACGCCCAGTGGGTGCCACTGCTCGTACATGCGGTGACCAGGCCGCTCAGAGTGCATGCTGAGGCCGTACAACTGGCGGGAAAGCCCCACCGCAAAATCGCAGATGTCGATCATCTCCTGGACTTCGCCCCAGCCTTCTTGCAGGCTTTTGCCCATTTCGTAAGACACCAATTGCCCCAGTGCGTCTTTGTGCTTGCGGAGCTGTTCGCCATATTGACGCACAATTTCTCCGCGTTTGGGGGCAGGTGTAGTGCGCCAAACCTGAAAAGCAGCCTGTGCCTTGGCGATGGTAAGGTCGTATTCCTTGCGGCTGGTGGTACTAACGCTTCCGATGTAGGCGCCATCAACCGGAGAATACGAATCGATGTAAACATTGGACAGCGCCGAGGATTCAAGTCCGGTGCTGGTGCCATTGTTTTTCTCGGTCAGGCCTAGTTCCTGGAGAAAATCTTTGTTCATTGGATTTGGTTTTGGGGGTCTTATTGCAAAAGTTTTTTGACAATTTCGGCAACCAGTTTGCCATCGGCCTTTCCAGCCAATTGCTTGGTGGCGGCGCCCATTACCTTGCCCATGTCTTTGGGGGAGGTAGCGCCAACTTCAGCAATGAGGGCGGTGAGGATCACGGTCAATTCATCCGCATCCAATTGCTTGGGCAAAAAGCGTTCAATCACGGCCAATTCTTCCCGTTCTTTATCAGCAAGGTCGTTGCGGTCTTGTTCAACGTAGATCGACAAGGAGTCACGGCGTTGTTTGGCCATTTTTTGCAGGATCTGGATTTCACGCTCTTCGTCGATTTCCGCGCCACTGCCATCCGTTTTTGCCAACAGAATTTGTGCTTTGATTTCGCGCAACCCTCTTTTGGTGGCTTCGTCTTTGGCTTTCATCGCCTCTTTCAAGGCTTCATTGATCCGTTCTTCAAATGTCATTTTTCTGCTAGTTTAATGATTAGACTGGTTGTAACGGGAAGACAAACAAGCAAAGGGAATAGTTTTGTTCCCTGATATATCCGACACAAAGTTAAGGAACGGGGCGGAAAACAAACAGTGAAACCAAGAATATCCTTAACTTCATGTCCTTTCTTGCGGTTTTTAATTCCTTTTATGTTGAATGCAACACCCTTATTCGAACTCCGGACGGTCACCAAATCCTATGGTAAACAAACCGCGGTGGCACCACTCAGCCTCAGCCTACAGGCGGGTGAAATTTTTGGTCTTTTGGGTGCAAGCGGCGCTGGCAAAAGCACTTTGCTCCGATTGGCGGCCAATCTGATCAACCCTGATGCCGGCGAGGTGTGGATGGAGGGCGTAAAACTCGAATTGCCCAGCGATATGCTCATTCCCGGGCATCCCGACATCAAGATCGTGCACCAGGATTATCACCTCTCGGCTATGCTTTCTGTACGCGAAAACATCCGCTATGCCTTGCGGTATTATGAAAAAGACTACCGCGATGCCCGCATTGAGGAACTTCTGGCTTTGTGCCAATTGCAAAACCAGGCTGAACAACCCATCAAACTACTGTCAGGAGGCGAAAAACAGCGCACCGCGATAGCGCAAGCCTTGGCCGAAGAGGCCCGGGTATTGCTGCTGGACGAACCCTTTGCCCACCTTGATTTGCCCAACAATCGCCGCCTGGCGGAAACGATTCGCAACATCGTAACTGAAACCCAGGCCGCCTGCATATTTGTTACCCACCATGCTGCCGACGCATTAAGTCTGGCTCAACGCCTGGGGGTTTTGAAACAAGGCAGCCTGGTTCAAACGGGGACTCCCGAAGAGATTTACCAGCACCCCGCCAACGCTTACGTAGCCGGACTTTGTGGCGAAGCCAATGTGCTGGATCGCGCCTGGATCGCGCAGTATTTTGCCAATCAGCCTTGGCACGAAATGCCCGAAAACAAGGTGTTGATTCGCCCGGAGGCACTGGCATTGTTCAAACGCCCGGCGGCAGGCAGAGTGGAAGCCCAGGTAGAACGCTGTATTTTTGAAGGCAGTCGTTACCGCGTCAACGTACGGTTGGCGGAAGAAATGCTCGTTGCCTACCATTCGATAGCCCTGGCCGAAGGCCGAAAAATACATTTGTCACCAAAAAATAGACCAGCATGAATCCATCCCTACAACGGCTTTACGAAATTGCTCAAAAACCAAGCCGACACATCATTGGATTGATGTCGGGTACATCGCTGGATGGATTGGATGTGGCACTCTGCGCACTAAGCGGATCAGGAACGCAAACCCAGGTTGAGCTTTTACAATTTG